>JASFLD010000207.1:0-7302 GCA_050118275.1 Gemmatimonadales bacterium | reverse complement strand
GTAACCCATTGTCTGGGGAACCGTGGCTGAAGCGGTCGAGACGCTTTCGACGCGTCGGACGAAATGGCCGCCGCGGTCAGCCGTGAGCGAGACCTCGCTGTTCATGCCTCAGCGATGATTCAGTTCCTCCATCCAATTGAGCACGACCACGACCTCGGTGGCTGCCTGGGCGCTTTCGATCATCACGAATCGCTGGTCGTCGGGATGGATGTCGAAGTTGGTGTGGAAATCGTTAGGTACGAAGGGACGCTCGAAGAGGAGCGAGCGTCCGCGAATCGCGAACACGGGATCCGTATCCACCTCGGCCCGCATGATCCGTCCGCCGCTCCGATAAAAGAGCTCTCGCCCGTCGGGCGACCAGAGTGGCTCTGCGCCGCCGTCCAGGGAGACCTGCCACCGGCCACCCGGCCCGGGAAATGCGCGGACATACACTTCGAGCTGTCCGCTCTCGTCGGTGCTGTAGGCGAGCCAGCGACCGTTGGGTGAGAGCACGGCCGAACGCTCCTCGAAAGGTTCTCCAGCGATGAGCATCGGCTTCCGGTCGCCGCCGACCGCCAGCGCCCAGAGGTCACGACCGGAGCCCGGGTTCGCCTCCATGAAAAACAGCCAGCGACCATCCCTCGACCACGAGCTCGGATACTCTTGGTGGGGTGTTGCGAGGAGTCGCTCGGCCGCGCCGCTCCCATCGGCCGGGCTCCAATAGAGGTCGTACCCTCCATCCCGAGTCGAGGTGTAGGCGATGCGCGAGCCGTCGGGCGACCAGATCGGATACAGGTTGTCGCCTTCGAAGGTGAAGCGGGTCGCGGCGCCACTCTCGACGTCGTACAGCCAGATGTTACGGTTGCCCTGTTCGAAGACCGTGACTGCGACCGAGCGGCCGTCGGGCGAAAACCTCGGCGCATAGAAGGCGCGGCGGTCCTCGCTCAGCGCGCGGGACAGGCCCGTCCGGTCCAGCAGGACGATTCTTCGAGCGGCGCCCGCCGCGGGAAGGTAAACGAGTGTACCGCTCTCGGAAACGGTAAAGTCAGCCGTCGCGCCGCCCTTCAGCCGCACGTTCTCGACGATCGGGACTCCCGGCCCACTGATCCTGCCTTGGTCAACGTCGATCGGCGCAGCGATCAGGGTGCCGTCGGGACGCGCGTATACGACGTGTCCTGAGACGTATTTTGGGCTGATACCGTGAACGCCCAGAGGTGTGACTTGGCCGCTCTCCAGAGGGACGACGGCCAGTTCTGCCTCGGTCAAGTCGATGGCGAGAAATGCGGTGAGAGCCCGGTCGCCGCCCGGCAGCAGCGATGGTGAGGAGTAAGCGGTGCCCGACGACGAATCGGGCGTCGCGATCGAGCGGACCTTTCCACCGCTCGCTGGCACGCTCACGAGACCGGATCCCACCGGCGAGTCCAGGAGGATGATGTCGTTCGCACCCCAGTCCCCTCCTGCCAACACTCCAGGAGTTTCCCAGATTGTCACGGGTGGGCCGCCCGCGAGCGACACCTTCTTCAGCGCTCCAGCAGTACCGAAGGCTACCCATTCGCCGTCGGGAGAGAAGAAGGGGTTGTAGGCGCCTTCGGTACCCGGGATGGGCTCGGCGTCCAACCGATCCATGGGTCGCAGGTAAAGTTGCGGCCCGTCGCCCACGTAGACGAGCTTCGTGCCATCCGGTGACAGCGCGACGGTGGCACCGGTGGCCGCGGCCAGCGGCTCGGTCGCCGGCAGGGCGAGTGGGAAGCGTGTCACCGCTCTGGAGGGTGAACGACGGGGCCAGGCCAGAGCGGCGGCCAGAAAGGCGGCGGTCAGGACGAGCGCACCTGCGGCCAGTTGTAACGTCGTCACAGTGTGTCGCCGGCGGAGCCACGTCGAAAACGTTGTCGCGGTCGGGCTGCGCGGAACGCTCGGGCTGGACAGAGCGCGAGCCAACGTGCCCGCCGTCGAGAAACGGTCGGCCGGCAACCTGGCCAGCGCGGTGGCGACGGCCTCTTCGACCTCGAGCGGCACGGTATCCCGCACGGCGCGGAGTGGCCGCGGAGTCTCGGTGAGGCGACGGGCCAGCGTCGCCTCGAACGTGGGTCCGGTGAGCGGCTGCTCGCCCGCGAGCATCTCGTAGAGGACGCAGCCGAGACTATAGATGTCACTGCGCCCGTCGATCCGGTTCTCCGCTGTAGCCTGCTCGGGACTCATGTACCGGGGCGTGCCCACCGCGATACCCGTCGCCGTCAACCGCTCGCCGCCGGCCGCGCGCACCGCGCGGGCGACACCGAAGTCGGTGACGAAAGCGTGGCCGCCCGCCAGCATGATGTTCTCGGGTTTGATGTCGCGGTGGACGATATCGCGAGCGTGGGCGTAATCCAGCGCATCCGCCACCTCGCGAGCGATCAACAACGCCTCGTCAATCGGCAGTTGCCCTTCGCGTTCGAGCCGCTCGCGCAATGACTCACCATCGACGAAGGGCATCACGTAGAAGAGGAACGAATCGGCCTGGCCGGAATCGTAAACGGCCAGAATGTGTGGGTGCTGCAGAGCTGCTGTGACGCGGATCTCTCGCAAGAACCGCTCGGCCCCGATGGCGGCGGCGAGGTCGGGCCGCAGCACCTTGAGCGCCACGTCACGTTCGAGCTTCAGATCGCGGGCGAGATAGACGGTGGCCATGCCGCCGGCTCCGAGCTCGCGCTCGATCCGGTAGCGCCGTTCCAGCGCTGTGGTGAGACCTTCGTCCAACTCGCTCACGGGCGATGTGACAGGGCGAGATCGATCCGACGACCGGTTGATAGCGCAAGCCTCGTCGGCACTGCCGGCGATTGGCGCTTGGGTCCAGTTTGACGCGGTCGATTCGACGTGTCGGGCTTCATTGCATTTGAAGATGACGGCTCGACCTATGGCGAGGCAAGGATTTTCGGGCCTGTCGAGATCGCGCCGCGTCTCGGCGATCCGGGGAGGGTAACCTGCAACAGCCGGTCAAACCCACGAGATCAGCGTCGATAGAAGTTTCGTTCCGAGAAACATCTTGCCGGTTCATCACAATCCATTCCAGACCCCCGTGCGCAGCTGTGCGCGCGGGCGTGGACGATCCAAGTGTCGCCCACAGAGTGCAGTAGGCGTCTGCTCCGCTCTCACCTGTCTCCGCTGGTCCGACAATTGCCGTCTCCCGGGCCAGTCACACAAAGGAGCCGTCCCCCGCCGCATCCACGGCATGGAGCCACGGTAACGTGGACATCCGGGTTTGGAGGGTTCGAGTACGACGAGAACACCGAGTACACTGCCCTGGTCGATTGGTCCATCGATGGCGGATCGGCATCGTTGACGAGTGCCGGAGAGCGATCGAACGGACACACCTGGACGCCGAAGGGTCAAAACAACGTCAACGGTACTCTCGTCAGCTCCACTCCACCATTCACCGTCAACATGTTTGACATGCACCGCGGTGATGAAGACATCGATGGTGACGGCGTTCCCGAGTGGCAGGGTTTGATCGGCAACGGGCACTTCTGGCTGGTGCTCGAAGTCGATGGGATGAACAAACCCGTCAAGCTCGGCGTCAACATTCACCTGGAGGATCCTGGCGACGGGTCCTCCAGTCGCTGCCCGACTGGCTGAGCCATTAGGACCAGGGAATCTCGTGGGGTCAGCGGGGGAGTCGCCAAGGCGACTCCCCGCTTCGTGCAAGCATGGATCGGTCACCGGGGCCATCAAAGATCCCTGCGTTGAGCACGAGTGCTGAGCGCAGCTGCCAGCTCGTGGGCGCCGGCGGGTTTCGGGACGAGCGGCTCGATCCCGTCGAAACCCGGAAGGACGCCATCGGCGTCGGGCATAACGGTGAGTGGACCCTCGGAATCGTTGAGGACACGTCGGTTATAGAACTCGACGGTCGGCGGGTTCCGCCTGCAACACCAGGCCTCCGCCGTCTTCCGCCCAGAACCAGAGAAGACGTGAATTACGGAGGAAGGTCTCCGTGTGAAGTCGATCTTCTGATCGAGCACCTCCTCACGATCGGTATGGCCGATCGCCACCGCGCGTCGCCGTTGGTTAAGAGTGAGTTCGAAGGCGGCGAAGATACGTATGGCGGTCGTTGAGCTCCAGAAGATACACCCGTCGCTGGTCCTGTATCGGCAATGCGGTCGCATAGGCGCGGAGCACGTGGGTGGAGGTTGCGCGCCGAGAAGGGGGGGCGCTCGCCACGTGACAGGCACGTAGACCGAGTGCTGTTGCCTGGCGCTTCACCGGTTCAAGGCAGGATCAAGCGATCCAGTTCCTGCTGTGTGAAGGGGTTCTCACCGTTGCGCAAGGCCTCAACCCAGGAGCGACGCGGACCGACGCCGGCGACGTTGGCCGGGCGAGCCATGTAGTACTGGAAATCCTTTATGGCGCCGGCGTAGTCGCCGGTGAGAGTCCTGGCCAGAGCGCGGCTGTCGCGTATGCGAGGCCGGTTCGCTTCGTCGCTCGCATCGACGGCGGCTTCGCAGACGGGTAGAACCGGAACAGCCTGTCCCGCGAGAGTGCCCCACCAGCAGATACCGTTGAGCACCAACGCCCGACTCTCGGATTCGAGAAGACCCTGCTCAACGGCGGCGGCGAGGACATCCCGTGCACGCCTTTCCTGTACAGCGGCTTCCGCGTCTCGGCCCAGGGCGCGCAACGTGGCCGCCCGCCGGGCGGCGAGCCGGCTGAACGCGAGGACGTACGTGGCACCGCGCTCGTGGTCGGCGGCGAGGGCGCGCTCATCGACCGCCAGCGCTTCCAAGAAGATGTCGGCGGCTTCGTCCGATCGTCCCAGATCCCGCAACAGTGCGGCCAGATTGTAGAGGGCCAAGGATCGCTCGGGGTTGTCGTCCCGCAACAGCTTTCTTCGGATCCTGACGGCTTCGCGCGCGAGCGGAAGTCCTTTTTCCGGCTCGCCCAGAGTGCGATAAATGATCCCCATGTCGTCCAGGTTATAGGCCATCTCCGGGTGCTCGTCGCCGAACAGTCGGCGATTCATGGACAGCGCTTCTTCGTACGTGGCGAGCGCCTGGTTGTAGCGTCCCTGCTGTCGGTAAACGACGGCCATCCGGTGCAGTGAAGTGGCGATATCGAAATGGTCAGGGCCGAGCAGCCGGCGGCGCAGTTCGAGCGCATCTCGACACATCAGCTCCGCGGCGTCGAGATCTCCCTTATTGATGTAGACCCAGCAGAGTTGGTCCAGCGTCGCCGCCTGACCCTCGTCCGCTTCTCCGGCCGCGCGCTTGATGTTCAGAGCCTCGAGCAAGAGCGACTCGGCCTCGTCGTAGTTGGCCTGTGCGCGCAAGAAGCCGAAGACGAGATTCAAGATCGGCACGGCGAGCGCGGGATGCTGGTCCCCGTAGATCTGGCGGTATGTGGCGAGGGCCTCGCGGCTCAGTGACTCGGCGTGCGGGTAGTCAGCTTTCCAAATCATTAGGTTGGCCAGCGCCAACTTGGTACGGGCAACCTCGAGGTCCTCCTCTCCCGACAGCGACTCGAGCTTCTCCAGAGCACCTTCGAGCAACGGCGTGGCGCTCTCGTAGCGTCCCAGGCCCCTGTACGCCGAGCCCATGGTCGCCATCATGCGGGCCTGCACGAGCGGTTGGTCGGTCAGGTCGGTCTCGATGCGTTGCGCGCCCCTGTCCAATATTTCCCGAGCCGTGACATCGTTCGTCCGTGCTTGTGTCGGGTCGCTCAGCTGGAATAGTCCGACCAGAAAATCCGACACCTGACGTGCCGTCTCGGCCTCTTGCTGCGCTGTGCGCTCGGCGCTTCGCGCTCGCAGCATCCCGACCGTCGCCAGAGTGAACCCCGCCACGAGGGCGAATGCCACAACGGAACCGGCGGCCACGCCAGCCTTATGGCGGCGCACGAACTTGCCCATCCGATACGCTGTGCTGGGCGCTCGGGCCAGGACCGGCTCGTCGTCCAGGTATCGTCGGATCTCGAACAGCAGCGCGTTGGCCGTGTCGTAGCGTCGCGTCCGGTCCTTCTCGATCGCCTTCATGACGATCCAGTCCAGGTCGCCTTTCAGTCGTCTCGTGAGCGTGCCCGGATCGGTGCTGCGGCAGTCAGCGATATACTGTTTGCGGTCGCCCAGCGTGTCGAAGCGGAGGCTGGGCCTCGCCGCCTCCGTGTCGCGTAGCGTGACGATCGCGCCGAAACCCTGCAAGTCCTTGTGCTCGAACGGTAGCTCGCCGGCCAACAACTCGTAGAGGATCACGCCCAGCGAATAGATGTCGGTGCGGGTGTCGACGTCGAGCCCCGTCATCTCCGCCTGCTCGGGACTCATGTAGGCGGGTGTGCCAATTAATTGACCCAACTGGGTGTGGAGCGTCTTCTCGGTGAGGCTGGGGCCCATCGCTTTGGCGATGCCGAAGTCGATCACCTTGGGTAAGGGTTGTCCGTCTTGTTCAGCCACCAGGATGTTCGTCGGTTTGAGGTCCCGGTGGATGACGCCTTTCTGATGCGCGTGCTGCACCGCCTGGCAGACGCCCTGGAAAAGCTCGAGACGCGCCCTCACGGGCAGCTTGTGCATGTCGCAGTACTCGGTGATCGAGACGCCCGGCACGTATTCCATGGCGAAATAGGGGCGGCCGTCTGCGGTTGTCCCACCGTCGAACACCTTGGCGATATTGGGGTGATCCATAACCGCCAGCGCCTGACGCTCGGCCTCGAAGCGGGCGATCACCTGCTTGGTGTCCATGCCCGGCTTAATGAGCTTGAGCGCGACCTGGCGTTTGACCGGCTCGGTTTGCCGCGCCAGATAGACCATTCCCATACCGCCCTCGGCCAGCGGCTCGAGGATCCTGTAGGGGCCGATCCGTTGGGAGCCGGAGGTCGAGGTGGCGGATTCCTCGGGGTTCGGCTCTGACCCAGCAGGCGTCTCGGAGTTGCGCGGATCGTCCCGCTCGAGAGGCATGCAGTTCCCTCCAGTGCAGTCTTTACAAGGGCACGGGCCTGTGCCGCGATCGAACGAATAAGAAAACCTCGCGCCCCAATGATGCCAAGGGACAGCGAGGTCGGCGCCGCGCGGCCAGTTGATGAAACAGATCGGTCACGCGGACGGCGGGGAGGTGGCCCCGCGGTGGAATCGCTGTCCACGACGGGAGCTCAGTATTCCTCCTCGGTGGCGGTGGGCGAACGCGCTAGACGTCTACCTGTGTGATGTTGGTGCGCGTCTCTGCTGGAGCGAAGTCGCTCCCCTCGCCGACGGGCTTGAGTTCGATGATCGAGAATACCTCCTCCTTGCCCAGCTCGGTGTCGACGAGATGAGCGGGGAACTCGATATCGTAGGAAAGCTCGATCTCCTGCTTCGAAGGGATGATG
>JASFLD010000206.1:0-7338 GCA_050118275.1 Gemmatimonadales bacterium | reverse complement strand
CGCGCGCCGCCGTCTCGGACTCGGCACGCGCTCGCGTCAGGTCACTGTTCAGTTCCTCGGTCTCCTGGCCCAACCTGGCGTACCGCTCGTCGGCCTTCTCCAACTGCGCATGCTCGGTCCGAACGTCAGTAGTCAGGCGTTCCAAGACCGCCGCGGCGCGCGCCTCGTCCAACTGCAAGCGCGTCACACGCTCACGCTGCGCTTCCCACTCGGCCCGCACCCGGGCCAATTCCTCCGGGTCCGGTGCCGTCTCGGAGCCTGCGGGCTTCAGTGAGGCCAACGCGTCCGCCTCGCGCCCGCTCCGTGCGATCGCCGCCTCCCGTTCGCTCTCCAAACGGTCGCACGCGGTGCTCAATCGATCCCGTTCCTCGCGAGCTCGCGCTTGTCGCTCCGCAACAGCCTCGGCCCGCGCCGTCAGCCGTCCGAGGTCTTGCTCGGCACCGCGGCGCTCCGCCTCCAGCCGCTCGACCCCGGCGGCGAGCGACGAAGCCCGTGCCTCGCAGTTGCCCAGCAGCGCCGCAACGCGTCGGTTCTCGGCCTCCAATTCACCTAGCTGGCCTCGCGCCACCTCCAATTCGGCCTTGCGGGCGAGGACGCCGGCGCCCGCGTACGGCCGTCCGAAACGGACGACGCCCATACCGTCCTTACTCTCACGCCGGCCGATCCAAGCGCGCGCATCGATTCGGCCCTCGTCTCCCAGCTCGACCTGGGCGAGCAGGCGG
This sequence comes from Gemmatimonadales bacterium, assembly GCA_050118275.1. Taxonomy (GTDB): domain Bacteria; phylum Gemmatimonadota; class Gemmatimonadetes; order Palauibacterales; family KS3-K002; genus JASFMO01. The sequence continues at coordinate 6,616 of JASFLD010000206.1, read as the reverse complement.
TGAAGCCACGGGGCACCGGGGCCGGCAACTCGCATGCCCAGCGGCAGCGACGGCCGCGGGACAGGCCCGGCGTTGTCCACCTGATCCAGAGGAAGCAAGACGAGGCCGCCGGGACCGCTGTACTCGGACCTGAACCAGCGGCGCACGCGCTCGACCGCCGCCTCGTCGTCGACGACGAGGCCTTCCAGGTAGGCACCGAGATAGGCTTCCACACCATCCGCGTACTCCGCCGGCACATCGATGCAATGTCCCAAAACCGCCCGGATCCCAAGCTCGTCGGACTTTTCCAGCGCCGCTTGCACGGCTGGATTGAAGCCGCTCTCGCCCTGGGCGAGGGGTAGCAGCTCATCGATCCGCGCCGAGACGACCTGCAGGCGCTCATGGATCGCCGCCTGGCGGCCGCGAAGATCCTCGCGTTCCCTCTGCGTCTCCGACAGGTACCGCCTGCGGTCCTCGAGCTCGCTGGACGTACGCTGCCAACGGTCCCGGGCCTCGTCGGCCTCGTCACGCGTCTGCGCCTCCTCGTCGCCGCCTGACTCGATCGCTGCGCTGAGGGCGGCAAGCTGGCCCCGCGCGTCCTCGAGGCGTCGGACCAATTCGTCCGCTTCGGCCCGGGCAGCGTCTCTGCCCGCCTGCAGGCGCGCCTTCGTTTCGCGATAGGTGTCCCGCTCCGATTCGACCGCGGCCTGCGCCGCTTCCATCGCCTGGCGCGTCTCGCCTAACTCGAGCAGGTCGGCCTCCGCGCGCCTGAGTTCTTCGCGTAAGGCTTCCAGCGCCGAGGCTCGTTCCGCCACTTGCCGCTCGCTCTCGTCGAGCGCGGCGCGCAACTGGGCTCTCTGCGCCTCGAGGTCGCGCTTCTCCTCGGCGATGCGTTCCAGCCGCGCCGTCGCGTGCCGGATGCGTTCCTCGGCCACGAGCCGCTCTCTTTCGCGTTCGGCGAGCCGATCGCGCAGCGCCACCAACCGTTTACCGCCGTCCGCCCGATCGCGCTCCAGGTCGGTCAGTCGCGTCTTGGCGACTTCGTGTTCGGCCTCAGCCTTCCGCAGCTGCGTCGCGTCGTGGACGCGAGCTTCCTCGATGCTCCGGAGCTCGGCGGTGATCTCCTGATGGCGCTGCCGCAACCTTGCCAGCTCCGTCTCCGCCAACGCCAGCTCGAGCGCCAGCTTGCGTTCACGTAGCTCGAGGAACCGACGCGCTTTCCCGCGCTGACGCGCCAGACTGCGGACCTTGGTCTGTACCTCCGATACCAGGTCGTTGATGCGCGCCAGGTCCGCATCCGCCTCGTCCAGCCGCCGCGACGCGACGCGGCGACGCTCCTTGTAGCGACCGATCCCGGCCGCCTCTTCGAACAGCGCCCGCCGCTCCTCCGCTTTGTCGCTGAGTATCGCATCGATCATCCGCCCCTCGATGATCGCATAGGCGTTCGTACCCAGACCCGTGTCACGGCAGAGATCCTGTATATCGCGCAGGCGGCACAGCGTGCCGTTCAATCGATATTCACCCTCGCCGCCCGTGTGCACGGTACGGCTGATCACGACATCGGTGTACGGCACCGGCAACACATGGTCGTCGTTCGAGAGCCGCAGCGTGACTTCCGCCCTGTGTATCGCCTTGCGCCGCTCGGTTCCTTGGAAGATCGCCTCATCCATGCGCGAGCCACGGATCGCCGTCGGCCGCTGCTCGCCAAGCACCCAACGCAGTCCGTCCGATATGTTCGACTTACCGCAACCGTTGGGACCCACGATCGCCGTGATTCCCTCGTGGAAACGGATGTCAGCCGAATCGGCGAACGACTTGAAGCCGTGGAACTCGATACCGACAAGCTTCATCGCTCTAACAACCCCACCCTTTCGATCAGCTCGGCGCTCAGGCCCGCTGCCTCGATCTGTTCGCGCAGCGGTTCCGCCGCCTCGCGCGTCTCGTACCCCCCAGCGTAAACATGATAGACGACTTCACCGGCCCCCGCCCCCGCCTGCACCGGCACAGTGTAGGCTTGTATGCCCTGATTCAGCAGAGCCTCGACCTGCTCCTTCGCTTCGCGAGCGCTCGCGAAGCTGCCGAAGCTGAAGGCGTACTGAGCCTGGCGCACGTCCCACGAGCTGACCGTGTCCTTGACGCCGTCGCGCACCAACCGGGCCATCAATGCTTCCGCCTCGCTCCGCTCGGCCACCAGTCCGGCGAAGACTCGATAGTATACGACACCACGTACCGGTGTCGGCGCCACGTAGACCGGCAGGTCGTTTCGTGTCAGCTTCTTCTGCCGCGCCAACGCGTCTTCGAACGAGCTGTACGATGCGATAGCGACCGAATATGGCAGCCGAGTGCCCACGGGTCGACCCCCCGTCGGCTTCTCCTCTCTCGGCGGCGGTGCGACCCGATCGGCGACCGCCGTCGTTTCGGCTGCCGCCTGGAACACGTTGATCTCCTCGGGTCCGCCACCCGTATCGAAAGCCGTCCAAACCACGGCGACGACCACGACCGCGATGACGAGCACGGCCCCCCCGGCGATCCGCCGGCCGAGAGGACCCAGCTGCGGCACGGTCATCCCGCTGCGGCGCCGAGCCCATTTCTCGCGGATCGAGGCAGAACGCCCGTGCTTCGACTGGGAGACGCCGAGCACCCCGGGTGTCAGGTCCGCCGGCGGCGCCGTAGGGAGCGGTGGTATACTGCGACCTGCTGCGCTGCCAACAGATTCCCGTTCAGGCCCAGGAGTTTCAACGATCTTCGACGCGGCAGGCTCTAAAGTGTCTCCCGCCGGAGCCGCCTCACCGGCTTCGTCATTCGACTCGATGCTCGTGGTTGTCTCGCGGATGGCCGGCGGTGCCAAGAACTCCGCAAAGCGATGTGCCTTCCGCGGCAACTCGATCGATCGACCCGACCCGTTCAGAATGATGCACGCCTCGAATCCGGATATGGGTCCTGACGCGAACCAATCTGTCTCGGAAACGCAGACCAGCAGGTGTGCGGCGGCATCGGCCAGCCGCTCGGCGATCTTGATCCAGCGCGGGTGCTGAAAGAGGACCTCCGGCGGGGGCGCGTCGGGCCCTAGAGGCAAGAAGAAGAACGTCTCCGAGGTCGGCCGCTGGGCCACCGTCGCGAAAGACGCGCCGCGAAACAGCACATCGACGATGCCACCTGCCTGATCGACGGCCAACTTCTCGGTTACCGATGGACCACTGACCGCGGCGTCGACCAGGACCACCTTCCTCTGGCCGGCCAGTTTCCGCGCGATGCCGATGGCCACCGACACGGACCAATCGCGCTGTTGTGGCGTGTCGGCCGCCAGCACCAACGAAACGGCGTGCGGCCAAGGAGCGCCAGACTGAGGTTTGGATGTCTCCACCTGCCACCACCTCCCGATTTCCCGCGCGGCGGCCGAAGGGTGCGGCCGACGCGTCACCCTCCGGCAACCTACGGCGTACCGATCTCTCCCAAGTCGCCGATGTCGATCGCGGGCTCGTCTCCCGGTTCCGCCGCCGGCTCGTCGGTTTGGGCTTCCGGCTCGACCCGCAGGATCCACGGTTTGTAGCCGTAACGCGCGGCTAACGACTGAGACGCGGCCTCGGCTTGCTCTCGGCTGGGGTACGGCCCTACCATGGCACGGAACCACTCGATCCCCATCATGTCCTCGTGAAGATCGACAACCGCGCCATATCCCACGCTACGCAACCACGTGACGAGCTCATCCACGCCCGAGCGCTGACGGGCCGCCAGGACAACCGCGTAGAATCCCGCCGGAGTACCGTTCTCTCCCTCCACCTCAGCGGCACTTCCCGTGGCCGGCGCGGCAGCCCGCGCAACTGGTTCCGAAGCCCGGGTCGAGCGGGACGCCAGTTCGGTCCTCGGTCGAGGCGGCTGCCAGTTCACCGCCAACCAGACGATCCCATCACCCGCGTCCGCACGAGCGACTTCCACGAGCCTCAGGACGTCATACAGCACGAGCGAAGTGTCGGCTCGGATGATGACCCGACCACCGGGCGGGGACACCGGCAGATTGCCGTCCCACTGACCCGTCAATACTCCCAGCACAGAGTCGACCCCCACCCGCAAGACGGCTATTTCATCATTGGCGTCGAGTCGAGCCAGTAGGCAGGCTCCATTGACGCTGAAGCGGAGATCCACCGCGCGCCCCGGGAGCGCGAGTTGCCTCTCCCGCTCGCCCCTCAACAGGTCGAAAACGTGCAGGTCAGAGCCGGCCGCCACATACAACCGGTGACCAGACGGTGTCACGGCCAGTGCCTGAGGCTTTTCCGGCAGTGTATACGTCTCGATTTCGTCGAGCTCCGGCAAACCCAAGCCATGGACGGCGAAGTCTGTGGCATCCGCCGACGTGTAAAACAGCGCCGCCCCGGCCGGGGCCACCACCAGGTCACTCACCCGTGGTACGGTCCGGCGCGCCAGAGGTTCATCGGACGGTGGCGCCAGAACCATCAACTCGTTCTGCGCGTCGCTCGAGACCACAGCGGCCAACCGCCCTTGGCCGGCGCCCTTCAGGCCGACCAACGCGCCACCCAGGTCGAACCGCCACCTCATCGCTGTCATCCCCACGACCTCGATCGTGTTGCTGTCTGGCGCGACGGCCAGAGCATCGGCACCGCTGCCTAGTGAAACCGCCAGAGTGACCTCGCCTTTGAGGCTATCGAAGCTCAGCAAGTGACCGGTCGAGTAGTCGTACAGTCCTACGCGTGTATCAGCGTACTGCGTCCAGATGACGTCGTCGCCCGGCCACGCTTGAACCAGCCGGCCCAACTCGGGCGGCGCCCACGTCGGTGATTCGAGGTTGGAGGCGCTCAGGTAGGTCAACGGACCGCCGCCCAGCGGCAACCCCAGGAGGCCCCACCCCTCCACACTACCCAACCACGCAACACGCTCCAGCGCGGAGTCCGCCGATGCCGACTCCTGTCGGCCGCCGCACGCGACAATGATCGGCGTCACCCAGATCAGGGCGGCCAGATAGACCGATCTTCTAGACCGGCGCACCTTCAAATCGCTGAGACGGTCCTTCGTCGCTTGACCTCAGATTCACGCGGGAAGGCTGGAGTCGTGTAGGCATAGTCCAAAATAGCCACGCCCTGCACCGATGCAAGCTGTCGACCGCAAAGATGACAGTCAGCTCACAATCAGAAGGTGGGACCGAAGGACAGCGACCACACTCCGGACCGGTGGCCGGGGCGGTCCAGCGGATACGCGTAGTCGAGACGGAACACATTGTAGAAGAAGTTCACGCGTATTCCTCCGCCGAATGCCGCCAGCGGCTGCCGCACGAAGTAAGGATCGATACCTGGCTGGCGAGTCCAGACGAGCTGGTCGAAAGCATTGAAAGCCGTGCCGATATCGAAGAAGAGCACCCCATCCACCGGCGGCAGTCCGAGCGGGACGAAACCGAGATCCAGGAAATTGAAGATCGGGAAGCGGAACTCCCCGCTGGCGAGGGCGAAGCTGCTACCGATCAGCTGGTCGCGCGCCGGACAGAGCGTGGCTGCCGGGGCAATCACCTGCGCGGCGGATGCCGCGCACTCCGCCAGCGAGTAGGATCCGCCATCGTAGCCCCGCAGGTAGTAAGGACCACCCCAGTAGACCCGGAAGTGCCTCTCGTCCGGACCCGACCGCGAGTAGGTGCTGAAGCGGGTTGCAAGACTCGTCTGCCCCCAGAGATTGAAGTAGGTCCGCAGATCGACGATCAGGTTGTTCACAACGACATCCCCGAAATACCGTCCCAGCTCGATTCGATAGCGGCGTCCGGCCACCGGGCCAGTGTAGCCGAACAGAGCGTCGTCCCAGACGAGAGCGATGGACGGGCCCGCAAACATCATGTTCTCCAGACGACGTGTCGAACGGTCGGACGTATTGGTCGCCCCGAGGACGACACGATCGATGACGCTATCGCGGCTCAGGTAGAATCCCTCCGCCGACAGTTCGATCCGCTGAAAGACGTTCAGGGGATAGTGGATATCGGTGGTAAGGATGCGGTACACGTCGCGCTGGAAGCGATCCTCGAAGATCCGGCCATCTTCACCGACGAACTCCGCCGTTGTGCCCCAGAATCGGTACAGCGGGAACTGTTGATACGACATCGAGAGATTGGCGCGCTCGCGCGCATAGGCGTACTGGGTGACTATGTAGGCGTCGTCGAGCGAGCCGGCGATCTGGCCCCAGAGCAAGACGTTGTGATCTCCCATGATGTCCGAAAGCAGGATGTACGAGCCTCCGTATACACCGCTGCCGTAGAAACCGCCGACCTGCGCGCCGATGACCGGCTGTCCGATGATGTCGGGTGTCAGCCGGACCTCGTAGTCGCGGGGCTCGAAACCGATGGTATCAGGCAGGCCCGACTCGGCGTCCCTCAGCAGGCTCGCGACCGTCAGTTCCCGCTGGACGACCACCTCCTGCTCGCCCGGGCTCTCGCCGGACAGTCGAAAACCGTCGAGCAGCTTGTAGAACGACTCACTTCTTCCGGCCACGGCCTCGAGGTCGACGTCGTCGAGTCGTTGCTCGGCCCCGTCCCGCCCGGCCGAATCCGCTGCAGCGACCGTAGTCCGACTACGCTCCGGCTCGACTGGCCGCGCGATCGAGCGCGGATCGTCGATCAAGTAAACGTTGTAGCCGGCCTCCTCGA
>JASFLD010000205.1:0-7339 GCA_050118275.1 Gemmatimonadales bacterium | reverse complement strand
TGCAGCTCAACGGATTCGGAGTCGCTGGGGGCGCGGATCCATCGCGAGGTCTTGCCCCGCTTCCGGCGTTTGCAGAAGGATGCACGCGGGGAAGGTTTTGACCTGCAGATCCTCAGCGGCTTCCGCAGCTTCGAGCAGCAGCTCTCGATCTGGAATCGCAAGGCGACGGGCAAGCTGGCCGTGCTGGACAGCGATGCGGTGCCGCTCGACATCGAGCGGCTGAGCGATCGAGAGCTGGCCTTCGCCATCTTGCGCTGGTCTGCGCTGCCGGGGGGGTCGCGACATCACTGGGGAACCGATCTGGACGTTTTCGATCGGGCGGCGCAGCCGGAGGGATACGAGATCGAGCTGGTCCCCGAGGAAGTCGACGCCGGCGGCATGTTCGCCCCGCTGCACGAGTGGCTGGATTTGAGGATCGCCGCCGATGCTGCGTTCGGTTTCTTCCGGCCCTACGATATGGACCGCGGGGGCGTGGCGCCGGAGCGCTGGCACCTGAGCTGCGTACCCGTGGCCGAGGCGTACGAACGGCGGCTCACGACCGAGGTGCTGCGAGAGACCATCGAGAGTGCGGAGATGGAACTGGTGGACGTGGTGCTGCAGAACCTGGAAGAGATCTACGAGCGATTCGTCATCAACACCAACACGAACAGGCCAATCACATGAAGCTCCGTCCGCGCCAGGAGCAGGGAACCATCCTGTGGGAGCCGGACACGTACGGGCGCTCACACCTCGGTGTGCCGCTCGAGGTCTGGCGTCCGGCAAGCGTCTGTCGGCTTCTGATCTTCGCCGCCATTCACGGCGAGGAACCGGAGACGGCATTCGCACTTTCCCGCGCTTTGCGCCAGCTGTGCGAGCCCTCGCCGCACTGCGCGGTGATACTGGCGGCCAATCCGGACGGCGTGATCCGCGGAACGCGAGGCAACGCCCGGGGCGTGGAGCTGAACCGCAACTTTCCGGCTCGCGACTGGCAGCCGAACCCGGTACCGCATCGCTCCACCCGTGAGCATCCGCAAGACGTTCTGTTGAGCCCCGGTCCACGTCCGGGCTCCGAACCTGAGACTCAGGCGCTCATGCGTCTGATCGACGAATTGAAGCCGGCGACGGTCATCGCGCTACACGCACCGCTGGCCTGCATCGACGACCCGAGGAATAGCGCGTTGGGGCGTTGGCTGGCGGAGAGGACCGGGCTGCCTCGGGTGGAGGACGTCGGCTATCCCACGCCGGGCTCGTTCGGCTCGTGGGGCGCCGACCGGGGCCTTGGGGTGATCACCTACGAGTTTCCTTTCGCGAACAACGACGAGCTGATGCGCCAGCATGTGCCGGTGTTGGTCGAGCTGTTGACGAGCACGGACCTGTGATCGCGCGACTCGGCTCGGCTGTCCACAGCCGCGCGGGCCAACGACAAGGTGAGCTCTAAATGGTTCTCAACTATCTCTGGGTCGCATTCTTCTTGATCGCTCTGGTCGTGGGACTGTTCCGCCTGATCTTCCTGCACGATACAGAGATCTTCACCGCCATGGTGAACAGCACGTTCGAGATGGCCAAAGTCGGCTTCGAGATCTCGCTGGGCCTGACCGGCGTGCTGACCCTGTGGTTGGGTCTGATGCGGGTGGGGGAGAAGGGGGGCGTGATCAAGGCCCTGGCCAGGGTCGTGCGACCCTTCTTCAACCGGCTGTTCCCGGAGATCCCGCGCGATCATCCGGTGCACGGCTCGATGATCATGAACTTCGCCGCGAACATGCTGGGTCTGGACAACGCGGCGACGCCTCTGGGGCTGAAGGCGATGCAGGAGCTGCAGGAACTCAACCCAGAAGAGGACACCGCATCGAACGCCCAGATCATGTTCCTCGTGCTGAACACGTCGGGGCTCACGCTGATTCCGATCAGCATCATGGTCTACCGGGCTCAATTGGGCGCGGCCAATCCCACGGACATTTTCATACCGATCCTATTGGCCACCTTTTTCTCTACCTTGGTTGGCCTGATCGCCGTCGCCCTCGTGCAGCGAATCAACTTATTCGACAAGGTCGTGCTCGCTTACTTGGGCGGCCTGATCGGCATCGTCGCCGCGACGATCTGGTACTTCACGCGGCTGCCGCAAGCGCAGGTCGAGACTGTGTCGAACGTCGTCGCCAACGTCATGCTCTTCGGCATAATCGCCGTCTTCATCGCCCTGGCGATGATCCGCCGGGTGAACGTCTACGAGGCGTTCATCGAGGGTGCCAAGGAGGGGTTCCCGGTCGTCATCAAGATCATCCCATACCTGGTGGCGATTCTCGTCGCCATCGGTGTGTTTCGCGCCTCCGGCACCATGGATTTCTTGGTCGCGGGCGTCGGTAATATTTTCGGCGCTCTCGGCATCAACACCGACTTCGTCGAAGCCCTGCCCACCGCGCTGATGAAGCCGCTGAGCGGCAGCGGTGCCCGGGGAATGATGGTGGACGCAATGCAGACGTACGGCGCCGACTCGTTCGTCGGGCGTCTGGCGTCGACGTTCCAAGGGGCGACCGACACGACCTTCTACATCATCGCGCTGTATTTCGGCTCGGTGGGCGTGCGGAAAACGCGCTACGCCGTGACCTGCGGGTTGCTGGCCGATTTCGCTGGGATCGTCGCCGCCATCTTCATCGCGTACCTGTTCTTCCATTAGCAGTAACTCCGAAGCGTAGATCGTCGACCGGTCCGCCTGGCCGGGCGAGGAAGCGGCGGCCGTTGAGGCTCGATAGCAGCGACTTTCCCGCCCATCCTGATGGTGACGTTCTTCAGGGACAAGAAGTTGGTGGCGTCCGCGCGGCCCGCCGGTTGCCGGCCAGGCGATACGGGAGCGCGAGGTCCATCGATCAGGGCCTGACCGGGGTCAGCTCGAGCTCGTTTAGGAACAAGCTGGCGCCGGAATCCTTGCCGCGGCGCTGGTCGGTGCGTGTGAGGACCAGGCGATCCTTGGCGCGGGTCATGCCGACGTAAAGCAAGCGACGCGCCTCCTCGATCTCTTCCGTCCGGCTGTCCACCACCGGGTAGTAACCGGGTATCTGATAATCCTCGACGCCGACGATGTAGACGCGTGAGAACTCGAGACCCTTGGTGGAGTGGAGCGTCAGCAGGTTCACCCGGTGTGGGTCGGCCTCGACCCCCTCGGAGGTCGAGAGGGCCACCCGCTCGAGGAATTGCTGGATACTCTCCTCGAGCGTATCGGCCCTGCTCACTTCGATCAGGGACTGCAGGCGCGCGACCGCCGACGGGTAGCGCTCCGCCGGGCTGCGTTCGGCCCGGATGCGGTGCAACAGTTTGCGTCCGCCCAGTCGCTCGATCACCCGCTCCACGTCCGGCGCGTCCGGGCGTTCGCGTTTGCGTTCGAGCGCGTAAAACTCCAGGCAGTCGCTGTAGCGTCCGAGGGTGTAGGCTCGGGCCAGGTCGAGCAGCAGGCGGTCTTCGTCGTCTAGCCGGTCTTGCGGCTCGACCGCGAGAGCGAGACCCAGATAGTCCAGGATATTGACGAGGGCCGCCTTCCGGGCGCGCAAGCGCTTCTGTCCGTTCAGCGCGCTGAAGACGTGGGCCAAGGCCACGGCGTCGTCCAGCGCATGATGAGCGCGACCGATCGGGATGCCGAACCGCTCGACCAGGTTCTCCAGCCTGGCGCTCTCTCTGAACAGCGAGCGTGCGAGCGGCAGGCTGTCGAAGAAGACGAGATCGGCGGTATCGTCGAAGTCGGCGACGGCGCGCCGCAAGACGGGCACATCGAAGCGGTGCGCGTTGTGCGCGACGAGCACGTCCCGACCGACGAAGGCACGAAATCGCGGCCAGGCGTCGCGGAGACCGGGCGCCTCGCGAAGATCGGCCTCGACGTAGCCGTGAACCGCGCGTGCTCCCTCGGAGATCGGGCCGGCACAGCGTAGCAGTGTGTGAAACGTGTCCACTACGGTACCGTCACGCACCCGTGCCGCTCCCAGTTCGATGATCTCGCAGGTGGCCGGGTCGAGGTCGGTCGTCTCGATGTCGAAGGTCACGTAGTCCCGCAGGACATCGCCGAAGCCGCGGCTGTGAAGCAGCTGCAGCGCCTTGAACACCGTCGTTGCGAGGGGCCGGCCATCGGATCCAGATACGAGCACGACGTCGTGTGGGCGCGGATCGCTGTCCGCACACAGGTAATGGACCGTGGTCGGCAGGTCCACGGCCAGCAGCATGCCCCTGAGCGCGATCTCGGTGCCGCCATCCGGCTGGAGATAGACTCTGCCTGCCTTCGTGATGGCGGCGGCCAATCTGTCTGCCAGCTCCCGGGCACCCGGGTGGGACTCGGGGTCCCCCAACTCGTCGTAATGTTCCTCCAGCCGGTTCTCGTAGGGTTTCACACGCTGCGAGAGCAGTTCATCCACCAGACCGGCCAACGAGTCGTGTGACTCGTGCAGGGCGCGCAAGTTCTCGACGTGGTAGATGAAACGCCACGCCTTCTTGGTGTCGGGATGGTCGGGATGGTGGCTGCGGCCGTACACGCGGAACGCCTCCAGCAGCTCGCTGTCGCGGGAGGCGGCGATGGTGCGGACTTCGGCCACCAGGTTCTCGGGCAGCATCCGCTCGGCAAACCCCTCGATGGCCAGGGTATCTTCGGGCGCGGCGACGACGCGCAGCGAGGCGACGACATAGGCGATGACCGGGTCATCGAGCAGCGAGCGACCCCGTGCCAGCCGGCACGGGACGCCGGCGGCGACCAGGCGCTTCTCGAGGTGATCGCCGACGTCGTGTTTGCGATAGAGCAGAGCGTAGTCGCCCCAGTCGAGACCGGCCGTCTCGCGATCGGCTCGCAGGTCCCGGAGTATCCAGGCGGTTTCCAACTCCTCGTTCGGGAAGGTGTAGGCTTCCACTTCGAAATCGGCGTCGCGACGGGCCTGGATGTCCTTACGGAAGAGCTCGGGATTCTCGCGCATCAATCGGCGCGCGACTTGGAAGATCTGGCGACTGCAGCGCCAGTTGCGATCGAGGATGATGGGATCGGCGATGCCGAAGTCGGTCTGGAACCGCCAGAGGATGCGTGGATCCGAGCCGCGCCAGGCGAAGATCGACTGTTCGTCGTCGCCGACGGCGAAGATGTTGCGGTGGCCAAGGGCCAGTCGCTTGAGGATCGCGTACTGGGCAGCGTCGAGGTCCTGGAATTCGTCCACGAGGAGATAATCCCAGCGCGCTGCCGTCGCGTCGGCGATCTGCGGGTGCTGCCGAAACAGTTGGTCGGTGAGCGCGATGATGTCGTCGAAGTCGACCAGGTTCTTTCCATGCAGCAGGGAGATGTAGCTGTCGTAGATTGCCTCGTCGCCCTCGCTGAGCTCGTAGACCTGTAGCCGGTGGCGTCCGAAGAGGGTCAGCAGATGATTCCGCCGGCGCTCGGGGTAGACGTTCAGCCTGCGAAGTAACAGTCGCTGGTAGTCTTCGTCGGCCACGCCGAATCCACGCTGCAGGCCGATCTCGCGCGGGTGCTCCCGAAGAATGCCCAGACAGAGCGCGTGGAGGGTGCCGCGCGTGATGGGGTCGGCCCTTTCGCCCAAGCGTTTGTGGAGTCGGGCCGTCACCTCCTCGGCCGCCTTGTTGGTGAAGGTGACGGCACAGATCCGTTCGGGCCGGATCAGCCCCGATTCAAGTAGGTGTTCGATCCGGCGCGTCAGGCAAAAGGTCTTGCCGGCCCCCGGGCCCGCGAGCACGAGCACGGGGCCCAAGGACGCCTCGATGGCGTCTCGCTGGCTACCGAAGGGCTCGAAATCCATCGCTCTTGACGTCGCTAGTATCGGCCGGCAGACTCATCCAGTTATCAACATGCCACAGACTGCCGACAACTGACCGGGAGGCGTGAATGGCCACGATCAAGGTCTACACTACGCCAACTTGACCCTACTGCAACCTCGCCAAGGATTGGCTGAGGGAACATGGTTGCGAGTTCGAGGAGGCGGACATCACCCAAGACGTCTTCCAGTTGCGCGAGTGGAGGGAGCTGACCGGAGGCGTCGGTGTGCCGGTCATCGCCCAAGGTAAGGACTTCGTCATCGGTTTCAGCCCCGAGCGGCTGGAGCAAGTGCTAGATTGCTACGCACACATGACCGAAGTGGACATCCCCGAGGACGACTAGTCCGATTAGACTGCCTCGCGCGATCTGTCCGATCGCGATCCCGACGCGCGGCTTTGTCCTGAGCGGTGCTGCCGGAGCTCGACTACCTGGTGAGCGCTCACGTGGGTGTGCCCTCGCGAGAGTTATTTGTGGCCGATCTGGCCGTGGGAGCCTTCAACGTCGAATCGGCCAGGGGCTCGGATCCCGAGCGGGCCCGAGAGCTCAATGAGGGCTACCGGGCCGTCGGCCTAGGGCTGTGGACAGGGCGGTCATCGCCGTTGCCGAGCGCTTGGGGGCGAGAGCTATCGCCACGCTCGACCTCTGCCATTTTGGCGCCGTGGAGACCCAGGGGCGTCCCAGCCTGGTTCCAAGCGATCTCTGGTTCCCGATAATCCGGCTGGGCGACTCTCGCCCAACAAAAGGGTGCATAAAGACGCCCTTCCGCTATAAATTCCGTTCTTCACATCGCGACTCAGAATGAGAATCTCTGCCGACACCTTGGAATTCCGCAACAGTGTGGAAGGGGGCAGTCTTGAACACGACCACGGCCGCTACAGAGACCGCGCGCCGGCCGACGCTCGCGACTCTTCCGGGCGATGATGTCCGGCAGATCATGTGGCGCTACAGCGATCGCTACGACCTGCAGATGCTGGTCCAATCCGCTCGCGCCGTGGCCCGGGGCCCCGTCGCTCGGCTGGTGGCGGACGGCGAGCGGAACAACCACGAGTGGACGGAGGCGAAGAACTCGCTGCTGGCGGCCTACGACGCGGCGGGGATCACGTCCGTATTCCTCGACCCGGAGTATGGTGGCTTCGTGGAGGGCCCCAAGAACCTCGCCCTGGCGCTGGCCGCGCTGGAGCTGGCCTGGGTGGACGGCGGTGCGGCGACGGGTGCGATGGCCGGGCACCTGGGTCTGGCGCCGATCCACGAGAGGGGGACCCCGGAGCAGCGCGAGACCTACATGCGCCGCTCGGCTCCGGTGCAATCGGGCGAGGATCGCGAGCAGTGGCGGGGCGCCTTCGCGCTGACTGAGCCGATTCCCTACGTCGGGGTGGACACCGGTGTCCTGGCCGGGAAGGTCACGGTGAAGGAGTGGAAGAAAGGCAAAGAGCCGCTCCTGCATGTGGAGAAACGCGGGCGGTTCATCACCAACATGGGCTTCGCCAACTTCGTGTCAGCGGCGGTCGAGTCGGGAGACGATCGCATCAAGGGAAGTTGCATGATCGTCCTCGAGGAAGGTGATCCCGGCGTCTA
>JASFLD010000204.1:0-7345 GCA_050118275.1 Gemmatimonadales bacterium | reverse complement strand
GTAGATCTCTCGGCCTCAGAACCCGACGGCGGTGATATTCCCGTTCCCGGTGGCCAGGGTTATCTGGCCATCCCCAGTCCCCAATCTGCCCGTCACGAGGTTCGGCGTGACCGTCTGATCCTGAAGACTCAAGCCCGAGATCGTGATGGCGCCGGTTCCCACCGCCGCCGAGAACTGCGCCGATGTAGCCGTCGGTATCTGCAAGTTGATGTTGCCGTTTCCCGTGGTCAGGCTCGCCTGACCCGCGGCCGCCAGGATGGCACTGCAGATGATGTTCCCGTTGCCTGTCTGCGCGAGCACATCGCCCACGATCTCGGCAAAGACGATATTGCCATTGGCCACCTGGGCACGAGCCGTGTTCTCGAGTGACTCGACGTTGATGTTGCCGTTCGCGTTTTCGATCAACGCCATCAGCTCGGCGGGCATGGTGATCTGGTAGTCTACGACGTAGTTGCGCCCGTTCGATGAAGACGGCTGCTCCGTCTCGATACCGACCTCGCCGGCCCGCAGATCGGTGACGACCTCGATGTCGGGCAGGTGCGCTTCGGCATCGGCGGCGCTGCTCGAGAAGACGCGACGCACACCCTCGATACGAACGGAATCGAAGCCGGTGACACCGGCGAACTCGATCTCGCCGTTGACACCGTTCAAGACCACCGCCAGCTGAGTCGTTACCTCCACCGCGATGGAGAAGGGTTCCTGGGCCTCGAACTCACCGCTTCCCGTGAGATCCTCACTGCACCCTGCCAGGGGCATCATCGCCGTGGCCATCATCGCGAGCCGCGCCAGGCGCCGGCCGCCGGTCGTCGTGTCTATGTTCATCGGATGACTCCTCCGTCCAGTCCGCCGTCGCAGGAGAGCGGTCATTCGCGCGCCGGGCGAGCCGCTCTTGTGGGCCGTCAGGAACGTCTTGAGGGTACTACGCGGCCGAGGGGGCGTGAGTGTCAGAGACGGGTATTTCGGCGATTCTCGCCGCGCCGTGCCGACCTCGATGAGCCCCCCAGAGCACTTGTAGCTGCTGACTCACTCACCGGACGGGGAGATGCAGGAGCGCCCTGCTTGGCGGAGAGCGAAGCAGGGCGCCAGATCGGTTCGCCCTACGGCTATCGGGGCGTTGATCGCCGGGAGCATCTCACTCGGTGGTGCGAGACCGCGGGCCTGCCGGCAGATTCTCCTTCAGGAAGTTGGTGAGCAACGTGTACAAGTGCAGCGTCGTACCACGGCCTTCGTAGATGCCGTGCGAGCGGTTGGGATACGCCATCATCGTGAATTGCCTGTTGTAGCGGATCAACTCGTTGATCAGCCGCTCGGTCCCCTGATAGTGTACGTTGTCGTCGCCCGTCCCGTGCACGATCAGCAGTTTCCCCTCGAGTTGATGGGCGAAGGTGATGGGCGAGCACTGTTCGTAGACCTGCGGATCCCGCTGTGGCAGTCCGGCATAGCGCTCCTGGTAGATCGTGTCGTAGAGCCGGATATCGGGAACCGGCGCGACGGACATTCCGACCTCGAAGACATCCGGGTGTCGGAACATGCCGTTCAGCGTCGAGGAGCCGCCGCCGCTCCAACCCCAGATCGCGGTCCGGTCGGGATCGACGAAGTCCCAGCCCTCGATCTCGCGCATCGCCGCCGCCTGGTCGGCCGAGGTCAGCGTCCCGATCTTCTGGTAGACGATCTTCCGCCAGTCGCGGCCGCGCGGCGCCGGTGTGCCGCGATTGTCGACGCTCGCGACGATGTATCCCTGTTGGGCGAGCATCAGATGCCAGAGATATTGATAGCCGGTCCACGTGTCACGTACCGTCTGTCCCCAGGGTTCGCCATAGACGTAAAGCAACACCGGGTAGCGCTGCGCTGGATCGAAGTCGTACGGTTTCATCATCCAGCCGTCGATCATCACGCCGTCGCCGATATCGACCCGGAAGAACTCCACCGGGGTTCGCCGGAGCGCTTCGACCCCGGCCCGGAGTCGCGAGTTGTCCGCCAGGGTGCGCACGACCTCGTGCTCCGGAAGCTTCACCACGTCGATGACGGGCGGCACATCGAAGCGGGAATAGGTATGTATGGCCCAGCTTCCGTCCGGCGACATCTGGTACGCGTGAGTGCCGGTCTGACCCGCCGGCGTGAGCCGCTCCGCCTCCCCGCTGCCGTCCAGCCGGCTCCGGTACAGGTAGCGGGCCTTAGGATCGTCGGGCGACGCTATGTAGTAAATCCAGCCGCCGGCCTCATCGATCGCTTCGACGCTGATAGCGTCGAAGTCGCCCTTTGTGACGAGATGCATGTCGATGCCCGACCGACTGACGACGTACGCGTGCCTCCAACCGTCACGCTCGCTGACCCAGGTGAACTTTCCGCCGTCGTCCAACCACTTCAGGTCATCGACGACGTCGAGCCAGGCTTGGTCCGTTTCGGTCAGCACCGTATCGACCTTGCCCGACTTGGCGTCGGCTAGCAGCAGCCAGTTGGTGTTTTGCAGTCGGTTGAGGTACTGGATGACCAGTTGGTCGGAATTGGCCGCCCATTCCATGCGCGGGATGTAGTGGTTGCGCGCGTCGCCCTGAGTCTCGATCCAGGTCGTCTTACCGCCCTCGGCGCTCACCACACCGACCTGCACCGCCGAGTTCATTTGGCCGGCCTTCGGATACTGGAACGAGATGATGAAGGGGTACAACGAGTCGGTGTCGTTGATCATCTTGAACTCGGGTACGCTCTCTGTGTCGAACTGCCAGTAGGCGATCGACCTGCCATCGGGGCTCCAGCGAAATCCGTCGCGCAGGAAGAACTCCTCTTCGTTCACCCAGTCCGAGGTGCCGTTGATGATGAGGTCGTTCCCGTCGCTCGTCAGTTGCGTGATGCGGCCGCTTGCCAGGTCTTCCACGTAGACATTGTTCTTGTACACGTAGCCGACCCTGTTGCCGTCGGGCGAGAACTTCGCGAACATCAGGTCGGAGGGCTCGAAGTCGCCACCCAGTTGTTTCAGACGTCCGCTCCCGAGCTCGAGCACCCAGTAGTCGCCCCGCGTGTTCAGACGCCACACACGCTGCGTGTTGGTGAAGATCAGCAGTTTCGTTCCGTCATTCGACCACTGGTAGCCCTCGATGAACAGCGGCATCGACTGACCCGCCGGGATCAATCGCTCGGCCGGAACGAGGACGTCGCGCGCTCCCGACGCGGGATCGTAGCGGACGATGTCCTGGCCACCCTGAATCCGAATCGAGGGCTCGAGCGTCGTGTAGCCGGATCCGTCCGCCAACCAGCGGGCCGGCCCAAAGAAGTCGCCCCTGAACTCACCCGAGGCGAAGATCCGCTCCAGCGTGAGAAGCGATGGGTCACCCCTTTGTGCCGCTAGCGGCGCCGGCGGGATGACGAGCACCAGTAGTGCGATGGACGACAGCAGGCGTCTCACGAGACCACCCTCCATTGAACGAGAACATGCCAAGACGATTCTTGAAGCCGGGCAATCTACTACATTTAGATCCGTGGCCCAAACCTAGTACATGCCGCGCGGGCTGACCGTTCCGCTCCCGCCGGCGGCGGAACCGGAGGCGGGACCCGTGCACTGCCGTCGGGACCGCCGGACAACGCAGCAAGGGACCGAGGGGGGCGTGGCCCGGTAGACCGCTACAGGGCGCTACAGGAATGGACGATCCCAGTCTAGTGCAGCGATTCGACCAAATGGAGGACCGCAGCGCGGCCATCCTTCACGGCCCGCAACCGCCCGCAACCCTGGGCTCGATCGTCGGCCACTCGCGTGAGGGGCGCGAGATCCGGGCCTTCAAGATCGGCGCCGGCCCGCGCCGGATAAGCTTACTGGCGGGCTGTCACGCCGACGAGCCCGTCGGGCCTCGTCTGCTTCGACGGTTGAGCCACTACCTGTCCGGGCTCGCGGTGGACGATCCCCTGCTGGCCGACTACCAGTGGTGGATCGTCCCGCACATCAACCCGGACGGCGCCGTCCGCAACAAGCGCTGGCAGCCATCGAACGCGAAGACCTACGATCTGGCCGACTACCTGCTCCATGCAGTTCGCGAATTGCCCGGCGATGATATCGAGTTCGGCTTCCCGCTCGACCTGGACGACGCCGATGCGCGACCGGAGAACCGAGCAGTGTACTCCTGGTGGCGCAGCGCGGCGGGACCGTTCCACCTGCACGTCTCGCTGCACGGCATGGCCTTCGGGGCCGGCCCCTGGTTCCTGATCGAGGAGGCGTGGAAGGATCGCGTCACGCGGTTGAAGCGCCGCTGCTTGCAACGGGTCGCCGAGTTGGGCTACGTACCGCACGATGTCGACCGGCGCGGCGAGAAAGGGTTTTCCCGGCTGGACCGCGGTTTCTGCACGCGGCCCGACTCACGCTACATGCGAGCGCATTTCCTCGGGTTGGGCGACGTGCAGACCGCGGGCAAGTTCCGGCCCAGCTCGATGGAGACGATCCGCGGGTTTGGGGACGATCCGCTGACCCTGGTCTCCGAGATGCCGCTCTTCATCACGCCGGACGTTGGAGAGACGCTCGACCCTCGCGATCCCGTGGCGGAGATGTGGAAAGAGCGGATCGCCGTCTGGAAAGCAGGTCTGCAGGCAGGGGCGTCACCCGCGGATGTGTCGGCTGAGGCCGCGGCCGCCGGTGTGGCGCCGATGCCCGTGGAGGATCAGATGAAACTGCAGTGGACGCTGATCGTTGCCGGTCTGGAAGCGTGCAGCTTGTGAAGGCCAAAGATTGGGGCTTCTACGCTACTTGGTCATTCCTTGATGGATATTCGATGTTCGCCATTCAGTCCCGTTTGATCGGATGCGCCTCCGTGTTGAAGACCACGGCGTCGAAGTCCAGCGTCTCCGGCACGGCGAACAGCAGATAGGCATACTTGAGCGTCTCCGCTAGAAAGAACGACTCCATTCGGTCCGCCTTCTCTTTCGTCACCACGTCGCTCAGCATGGCATAGGCGTCCTCTGTGCGTGTGTAGGCGACGATGTTCTCGAACATGAACGCCCCCATCTCCCGGTACCTCTCGTCTCCGGTCGAGCGATAAAGATAGTAAGCGGACTCGAGCGCCTCCGGTCTCAGGTAATAGGCTGGATTGACAGGCTGCATGGAGACATAGTCAAGCTGCTCCGGTTCGATATCGAACAGCGTCCACATTCGATAGCACGATTCCATCAGCCGCTCCGCCCTCTCCAGATCGCCGCTCAAAGCGAGGACGGCGGGCAAGAAGGCATCCAGAGAGCCGAACAGCGTGGCCGTCCGTTCCCCGCTCTCCATGTCGGCATGGCCGTACCAGAGACCGGTCGGCTGCTCATCCGCCAGGTATCGGTTCACGGCCGCGATGCTCTCCGTCCACATGCGCTCGAAGTCCGGATCGTCGAACAGTAGCCAGGCTTTGAGCAGGTACTCGTAGTACGAGTCGATCCTGCCGCTGACATGGCTGTCCCGGTTCTGCCATTCGCCGGTCTCGACATCGATGGTCGTACCGACCAGGCCGATCGGCGATCGGCGCTGGTAGACCGCCACGACCCCGCGTTTCGCCGCCTCGTAGTAGGCCGGATTTCCGGTCAGTCGTGAGAGCGCTCCGAACTCCAGCGTCAGCGTGCCGATCTCGGCGGGGTTGTTGACGCTTCCCGTGGTCGCTCCACTGCTGAGGTTCACGCCCCGGTACGGCATGCCGGTCGGCGAGGCGAAGGCCGGTAGCAGGCGGTCGCCGAGGTCCGTCGCCAGCTGCAAGAAGCGAGGGTCGCCGTCCAGCTGATAAGCCGAGATCAGACTTCCCAAGATACGGATCGTGATCTCGAACACCTGTACGGTCATATCGTGGTCGAACGAGAGGCTGTCGAGGACGAGCTGCTTCGTCCGCTCGGCCTCGTCGGTCAACCCCATGAGCAGCATGGTGTCGAATGCATCGAGTGGCGTCATGTAGAGCGAAGTCTCGTACCAGTCGCGATACCCCTGGCTGAGTGGCTCGAGGGCATCGTGGCCCCAAGCGTATCGGACGTAGCCGTTCCAGGCGTGAAGGAACTCGGCTTTTACGCGCTCGGCCAACACTTGGGACCCGGTGGTTTCGGGTTCCCCACAGGCAGCGGTGAACGTCACGGCGAGTGCAAGCGCGGGAGCGAAGGCTCGTCCAATCATCGTAACTCTCATCCCCAAATATCACCGACCGTGAAGCCCTCGGGAAACGGGTCGTCCGTATCGACGACGTACTGGCTGATCCCGGTGATCCAGGCGCGCCCGCTCAAGGTCGTCACCACGGCCGGACGATCGCCGACCCGTGTCTCGGACATGATGCGTCCGGTGAAGATCGTGCCGAGAATCCCCTCGTGGGGGAAATCCTCGCCGACGGCAAGCTGTCCGCGGGCGTGCAACGCCGCCATCCTCGCGCAGGTCCCCGTCCCGCACGGCGAGCGATCCAGCGCGCCTCGCCACGTCTCCGGCCGAGCCCAATCCACGGCGCCAGTGGACACGGTCACCGCGTTCTTCGCCCTGGCGGACGGATCGCTCGCTGGCCCGGTCAACTGCGAGATGGAGACTCCAGCGATTTGTGGGTCTTCGGGATGGACCGCCGGCAACTGCTCGCGCGCCGCCGCCGTGAGCATCGCGCCGATCCGCGCGATGCGACCGCCCTCCTCGGGCACCAGACTCAGACCGAACCGCTCGGCCTCCGCGATGACGTAGAACATGCCGCCGTAGGCCACGTCCACCCTGACCGGCCCCAGGTCCGGCACGTCGATCTCGGCGTCGAGCTGGAATGCGAAGGCGGGGACATTCTCGAACGTCACGTTCGTAACCTTGCCGCCCAAGACCTGGGCGCGGACAGGGATCAGGCCGGCCGGCGACTCGAGCACCAGTTCGGTCACCGGTTCGCGCGCCTCCACAATCCCCGTCTCGATGAGCACGGTCGCGACGCAGATCGTGTTGCTGCCCGACATGGGCGGATACTCGGTTTGTTCCATGATCACGAATCCCGCATCGGCGTCCGGGTGCGTTGGCGGTAAGATGACGTTGCAGCAAAGGGCCGGGTAGCCGCGCGGCTCGCGCAGCATCCGCTTGCGAAGACCGTCGGCGTGCCGCTCGAGATAGACCTTCTTCTCGTACATGGTGGCGCCGGGGACGTCGACGACTCCGCCGATGATGACTCTTCCGGGCTCGCCGGCGGCGTGGGCATCCACCGCGGTGATCATTTGGGTCAGGCGCATTCCCCCCCCTGGCTCTCGAGGACACCTCCCAGACCGCGGACAGCTCCTAGCCTGACTGCGTGCGGCTTCAAGATCCAACATTCGGCAGCCGTGGTAAAGGGGCCCAGGGTGTGAGAAAAAAGGCGACGAACGTCGGTCCGCCGGCCGCCGGGCCCGAGCCATGCACATG
>JASFLD010000203.1:0-7369 GCA_050118275.1 Gemmatimonadales bacterium | reverse complement strand
GCGATCGACCTAACTAGGACACATGTCGACGCCTCCGGAGCCGATCCATCGGTATCGGTGTCGGCGGGTGACTCTACGGCTGACGCTTGGGGTGAGGGAAGAAGCGGCCCGTCCGCGCCGCGTACTCGCTGTAGGTCTCTCCGAACCGCGATATGAGGCTCGACTCCTCACCGGCGGTGCGTCTGGCGACGGCCACGAAGGCCGCGGCCGCCGCTGACATCGCGACCCAACTCGCGGTGATCAATCCGTAGC
The DNA here is from genome assembly GCA_050118275.1 of Gemmatimonadales bacterium. Classification (GTDB taxonomy): domain Bacteria; phylum Gemmatimonadota; class Gemmatimonadetes; order Palauibacterales; family KS3-K002; genus JASFMO01. Next base: position 7,117 of record JASFLD010000203.1, on the reverse strand, counting down.
CGAGAAAGAGTAGTGCCCAGGCGCTGTACAGGGGGTGGCGAACCCAACGGTACGGTCCGGTCGTTATGAGAGTGTGCTCAGTATCAGATCGCGACGATGCCAGGAGGTTGTGGCCCAGGTGGCGAAACGCCCAGCACATTACGACCAGCCCGACGATGGCAAGGGCGATGCCGAGGACTTGCACCTCATCGGGCAAGGGGACCCGAGACCAGGACAGGGCTGCGGGATCGAGGACGTAAGCGAGAATGCCTGCGTAGGCGACGATGGTGAGCACGAGTTCGGGCAACAGTCGGCGTTCCAGGCGGCGTTCGGCGGGACGGGCGATCCCGACCGCCGCGCGCCGACGGAAGTAAGCCGGCATGCTCCAGTCGACCAGCAGCAGGCTGAGAAGCGTGAGTCGGAAGATCCCGTCAGTGTCCATGGCGTCGCGACGATTTACCAGTGGCCTGCCTGCCGAGCCAGAACGATCGTCCGACGCAGGCTAGCCAGATTCGCGACCGGCGACCATTCTTCTTGGCCCATGAAGAGGATACTCGTACCCGAGATGATGGATCAACCCTCGGCCGATCCAGCTCTGCTGGCAGAGAGCCTGGACGATCTGGCGTGGATGAATCGTTACTTGGGAGTGACGGCAGGCATCCTCCATCAAATCGGCAAGCTGCTGAACGGTCAGCTACCCGGTCGCATCAGCGTGCTCGATGTGGGCGCAGGTGGCGGCGATGTGTTGGGCGCGCTGGGACATTGGTGCCGGCGGCGCGGGGTCCGGTTGGACGGGGTCGCCGTCGACAGCGGCCAGACCACCGTCCGGCTGGCCGCCGCTCGACTCGCGGAGAGTACGGCGGCTGAGGGGGCCGGTGTCGTATGTGGCGATGCGCTGGCCTTACCGTTCGGAGACCGCCGTTTCGACATCGCGATTGGCTGTACCTTTCTTCACCACCTCGAGGCGGATGAGGCCGTGGCGGCGCTGACGGAGATGGCGCGTGTGAGTGAGCGCGGGGTGGTCGTCACCGATCTTCGCCGCAGCGTGGCCGCGTTCTTGGGGGCGAGCGCGCTGGCGAGCACGGTGTGGCGTCGCCATCGCTACCCGCGTCACGATGCTCCCGCGTCCGTCAGGGCGGCTTATACTCTGAGTGAAGCGCGGATGTTGGCGCGCCGCGCCGGTCTGGAAGCGGTCGTCGAGCCGCAGCCCCTGTTTCGCTGGGCTTTGCGCTGGAGAAGGGGTTAGTGGTTAGGGGAACGGTGGACGTGCTGATCGTCGGTGCCGGGCCGGCGGGCGCGGCGCTAGCCCTCGCTCTGGCGCGCCGTGGACGGGAGGTGTTGGTCATCGAGCGGTCGCGGTTCCCGCGTGACAAACCGTGCGGCGATTGCCTGAACCCCGGGGCGGTGGCCGAGCTGGAGCGCTTGGGGATCGCCGCTCGACTTCGCTCGTCGCTCGCTCCACAGCCGCTGAGGGGTTGGTACGTGGAGGCGGCTGACGGCCGCGCATTTCGCGCGACCTTCGGCGCGTTCGCCGACGGCTCGCGGATCGAAGGGTGGGCGGTTCGGCGGCGCGATTTCGATGCCGAGCTATTGAGTCAGGCGATCGGTGCCGGCGCGCGGGTGGGCTTTGGTCTGCACGTGATAGATGTGCTGCGCGAGCGGGGACGCTCGGTCGGAGTGGTGTACCGCGAGGGTACTTCGACCGCGAAGATCCGGGCCCGCCTCGTCGTCGGCGCGGACGGATTGCGCTCTGTCGTGCAGCGTCGCCTGGGTCTGAGGCGGAGGCCGCCTCGCCTGCGTAAGATCGCGCTGGTAGGACACCTGGCCGGAGCCAACGGATCGGGCGACATTGGCGAGTTGCGGGTTCGCGGGGGACGCACATGTGGATATGCGCCGGTTCCCTCGGGAGCGAATATCACGCTGGTCATCCCGGAGGTTCAGGCGGCGGCGGCTCGTGGAAAGTCGTTTTTGCACGAAGCGCTGTCGGATTTTCCGGAGGTGCGCGACCGGGCTCTGGCCGCTGGATGGGAGAACGACCTCTTGGTGACGGGCCCGTTCGATTGTCCGGTCCAGCGACCGTGGGCGCCGGGCGCGCTGCTGGTCGGCGATGCGGCCGGCTACTACGATCCGTTCACCGGACAGGGTATTCATCAGGCCCTGCGGAGCGCCGCCTACGCGGCCGTCACGATCGAGCGGATTCTGCGGACCCCGAGTCGTGAAATCTCCGAGCTGCGGCGTTACAGCGCCCGCATGTGGAGCGAGTTGACGCCGAAGCGCATCGTGCAACGAGCGATCGAAGCCGTCATCGGACATCCGGAAAGGATGTCGCGCGTGATCCGCACATTGGCGGACGGCGATGGGACCGCGGCTCGGCGCTTGCTGCAGGTGACTGGTGATGTCAAGCACCCACTCACGCTTCTGGCGCCCGCCACCTGGCTGCACCTACTGGCGAGTGCAGGGATCGGTGACCGATGATGATCACACATAATGAGATCCTGATGAGAGCAGCTGCGGAGCGGTGCTATCGGGCGGCCGCGGACGTCGAGCGGTGGCCGGAGATCCTGTCTCACTATCGTTGGGTCCGCTTCCGGCGGCGCGACGATTTCGGGTGTGGTCTGGTGGAGATGGCGGCCCGGCGCATGTTCGGTCCCGTTGGCTACCCGGTCTGGTGGCTGAGCGAGATGCGTGCGGACGAGGTTGCGCCGATCGTCCACTACCGACACGTGGGAGGAGTCACCAAGGGGATGGAGGTGGAGTGGCGTTTTCACTCCGAGGGTGATGCCACGCGGGTCGAGATCGTGCATGAGTGGTCGCGGGGACCGGGTTGGCCGCTGATCGCGGGCGTCGCGGCGAACGTCGTCATCGGACCGGTATTCATCCATCATGTGGCCGGCATGACCCTGGAGGGTGTCAAGGCGGCTGTGGAGGCGCAGTGATCAGAACGCGAGAGGACGCAGCGAGGGACCGACGCCGAGTCGCCGTCACCGGTATCGGCTGTATCACGCCAACCGGCCACGGTGTCGAAGGTTTTTGGGCCGGGCTCAAGCGCGGCGAGTCGGCGGTTCGCCGTATCACGCGCTTTGATCCGGCGCCGTTCCGCAGTCACATGGCGGCAGAGATACACGATTTCGATCCCATAGACCACATGGAAGCCAAGCGGGCTCGTCGACTCGACCGGTTCGGTCAGTTCAGCGTTGCCGCGGCGCGGCTGGCCCTGGAGGATGCGGAGCTCGATCCGGCAGGCCTGGACGGGGACCGCGTCGCGGTGCAGTTGGGCTCGGCGCTGGGCGGTGTCGCCTACGCGGAGGAGCAACACATCGCGTACCGCGAGAACGGCCTGCAGGGTGTGAATCCGCTGTTGGCCCTCGCCGTATATACGGGCTCTGCCAGCTGCAACATCGCCATCGAGTTCGGGTTCACCGGTCCGAACTCGACGAATGGCATGAGCTGCGCCGCCGGCGCGATCGGGGTCGGCCAGGGTTTCCGTTTGATTCGAGGTGACGAGGCTGACATCGCCCTGGCGGGCGGGATCGAATGCCCACTGTCGCCGCTGTCCTACGGCGCGTTCGCATTGATCCGTGCCATGTCGAAGCGGAACGATGATCCGGCGACGGCGAGCCGGCCTTTCGATCGAGACCGCGACGGGTTCGTCATGGGCGAAGGCGCCGCTGTCCTGGTGCTGGAGGAGTGGGGGCACGCCGTGCGGCGTGACGCGCAGATTTACGCCGAGATCTGCGGTTTCGGTACGACCAACGATGGGTATCACATGACGGCACCGCGCCCAGACGGCGGCCAGGCGGCGCGCGCGATGGAGTTGGCGCTGGCGGATGCGCGCGCCGTTGTGGATGAGGTCGAGTACATCAATGCACACGCGTCGGCTACCCGACTGAACGATCCGACGGAGACGAAGGCCATCAAGCGCGTTCTGGGCGAGCGAGCTTATCGCGTACCAGTCAGCGGCCAGAAGGGTTACTACGGCCACCCGCTGGGCGCCTCCGGGGCGATCGAGGCGGCGACATCGGCACTGGCGATCGCTCGCGGCTGGATACCGCCGACGCTGAACCTTCGTGATCCGGACCCCGAGTGTGATCTTGATTGTGTGCGGGGCGAAGGCCGCCAGGCGGGCGTGGGTTTCGTGGTCTCGAACTCGTTCGGCTTCGGAGGTATCAACGCGTCGATCGCACTTCGCTCGTCCGGTTGAGTGGGTGTTGAAGCGGTCGTGTCGATCGTCAGGCCGCCGGGTCGCCGCGACGGTTGATGATCGGTCCCATCGGCATAGGCAGGTACCGAGCGGCGGTTACGCGAGGGGACAGACTCTTGACGCTATGCCGTGAGGCCGTAGCTTGGACAGGGATGGTGGATTGATTTGTGGCCGCTTGCAACCACCATAAAAAAAGCCTAAAGAGCCGGGCGCCGCGTTTCGGCAGTGCGGCGGCGAGCCTCAGACAAACAGATTGAGGAAATCACGCGACCCGAGCTCTATCGTTATTCGGGTCGCGATCTTTTTTGGTCGGCGACGTGGCGCGGCTGTGACAGAGAGGATGACGATGCCGGACTTCCGAGCTCTGATCGAAAACGGTAGCGCCCACCTGTTTGACGGCGCGATCGGCACGGAATTGTATCAGCACGGCGTGTTCATCAACGTCTCGTACGACGAGCTGAACATGAAGCGACCGGAGTTGGTTCGCGAGGTACATCGCGGCTATCGCGATGCGGGCGCCGAGATATTGGAGACGAACACCTTCGGCGGAAACCGTGTCCGACTCGATCCCTTCGGACTGGGCGACCGGGTTCGAGCGGTCAACGAAGCCGGGGCAGCCTTGGCGCGTGAGGTCGCCGGCGATGATCTGTTCGTGGCTGGTTCGATCGGGCCGTTGGGCCTGCGTATCGAACCTTATGGGCCGACGGCGCGGGAAGAGGCGCGGGCCTATTTCCGCGAACAGGCCGAGGCGCTGGCTGCCGGGGGCGTCGACCTGTTCGTGATCGAGACGTTCAGCGATCTGTCGGAGATCGAGCAGGCGATCTTGGGATGCCGGGACGCCGCCGACCTGCCCATCGTCGCCCAGATGTCGGTCTTCACGGACGGGAATACGCTGTACGGTTACGATCCAGCGCGGATCGCGCGTCATCTGGACGAGGCGGGCGCCGATGTGATTGGGCTGAATTGCAGCGTCGGGCCGGCGATGATCCTAAAGGCGATCCAGCAGATGGCCGTGGTCACCAGCCGCCCACTGTCGGCGATGCCGAACGCGGGTCTGCCGCGCGAGGTCGAGGGGCGCAAGATGTACATGGCCTCGCCCGACTACTTCGCTAAATACACGCGGAGATTGATGCAGGCGGGGGTGCGGTTCATCGGCGGCTGCTGCGGCACGACGCCGGAGCATATACGGGCGATGGCCGCGCAATTACGCGCGTTCCGGCCCCAGAGGCCGGCCGTCGTGGTGGAGAAGGTCCGGGACGTCGATCAGCGGGAAGCCGAGCCGGGCCTGCCGCCTGTGCCCACGGCCCAGCGTTCGGCACTGGCCGGGAAGATCGCCGCCGGCGAGCTCGTCACCAGCGTCGAGATACTCCCTCCGAAGGGCTGCGATGCGTCGGAGATGCTGCAGAAGATCCGGGCGCTGAAGGCCGCGGGCGTCGACGCCGTCAACGTGCCCGATGGTCCGCGAGCGATGATGCGGATGGGGGTATTGGCGACCTGCGCGATCATCGAGCGCGAGGTCGGGCTCGAGACCATCCCGCACTACTGCTGTCGCGACCGCAACCTGCTGGGGATGATGAGCGACCTGCTGGGCGCACACGCCATGGGTCTGCGGAACATCCTCATCATCACGGGCGATCCGCCGAAGATGGGGCCCTACCCGGATGCGACGGCGGTCTTCGATATCGACTCCGTCGGCTTGACGAACCTGGTACGCAAGCTCAACCAAGGCCTCGATCCCAGCGACAACTCGCTCAGCTCGCAGACGCGATATTTTATCGGTGTCGGCGTCAACCACGCCTCGATCGATCCCGAATACGAGATCCACCATTTCGAGTGGAAGGTGGACGCGGGTGCCGAGTACGTCGTCACACAGCCGATCTTCGATGCGGACGGCTTCTTGAAGTTCCTCGGGCGGATCGAGCACGTGCGCGTTCCGACGATCGCGGCGATCTGGCCCCTCGTATCCCACCGTAACGCGGAGTTTCTGAACAACGAGGTGCCGGGCGTAGTGGTCCCGGAAGGGATACTCGAGCGGATGCGCCTCGCTTCCGAGCGTGGCAAGGAAGCGGGGATGGCCGAGGGACTGGCGATCGCGAGGGAGATGGTCGCGCAGCTCGAGCCACACGTCCAGGGGGTGCAGGTCAGCGCACCGTTCGGAAAAGTCGATTTCGCGCTCGAAGTGTTCGACGCCATCCCTGACTGGCGTGGCCGGAGGGCAGCGAAGCCTGCTCCGGTCGGTCGGGACGTGTCACGGGCAGTGGCCGAGTCCCAGTGACGAACACAGGAGGGTCCTGCCATGCTGAGGTGCGGCCGGGATCGAAGAGTTCACCGCCTCGAGCATATCTATGCGCTTAGCCTGGGACTGTCGCTGTCAGCGGTCGCGTTTCTGGCGAGCCCGCTCGCCGCGCAGCAGCGCCGGCCGGACGCTTCGGCCGCCGATGCCCTTCGTCTGACCGTCGACGCTCGCCTGGTCACGGCGGGTGAAGCGCTGGACACCGATTTCCGAGACGTGCACATGCCCGAACTTACACTCGAAAGCGACTCCACCGGGAACTACGGACTCCTCGGCGCGTTCATCGGCTGGGCGGTCACGGCGGTGCCAACGGTCTTCTTCTGTCTCGGTATCGAGGACGCTGACAGCGGCGGCTGCGTCTTGATCGGTGCAACCGTCGGCGGTCTACCGGGATTCGTGATCGGAGGACTCATCGGCTCGAGCATCGAGAAGTCGCCGGGGGATGGACAGGACGAGGCCGAGCAAACGTCTCGGCCCGGAGGCACCGGCTCGGATGCCGATCCGGACGGTTTGAGCAGCGCGGCTGTGACGGGAGAATCGGCCGGGTGGGGAAGGGGCCCTGCCGTCGTCACTCCCCCACGCGGCCTGTTCAGTTACTCGGAGTAGGCCGGCGGCCTGACGCCGCCAGCCCGTTCGCTACGAAC
>JASFLD010000202.1:0-7371 GCA_050118275.1 Gemmatimonadales bacterium | reverse complement strand
CCATAGCGCCTGACCACACAGCCTTCGACACCGCCTCATATTACCGCATCCGCGAACGAAGGCCAGCCGCGCACCGTTTGGCACTACGTGATCCGGGGCCCGCACGTTTCTCAGCGGGGCAAATATCGCTTCGGGAATTTGGCCACCACCGTGTAGTTCGGGTCCACGATATTGGCCACCGTAGCTTCGCCTACCTGGCTGACGAGCTGGTATGCATCCCAACGCCCGAAGCCGTACTCTTGTTCCAGCCACTCGACCAACTCGACATGCGCGATCCGATACGCGTCGATCAACGGACGGGCGCTCCCGGCGACCATGATGTATCCGTCGTTCTCGATGCGAGGCCAATCGATCGTCTTGCCTTTGATCAGGTCTATCTCGAATGCGACATCCATCGACGTCTCGAGACCCGTGCCGGAAACTTCGCCATGGCCTTGCCTCGCATGGCCATCCCCGAAGTAGAAGTAGGCGCCATCGTGGAAGATCGGCAAATATACCGTGGATCCCTCACGCAGTTCCGGGGCGTCCATGTTGCCACCGAAGTCACCCGGCCAGAGACCGGAGAACGCTTCGTCGCCACGGGGGGCGACGGCGATGCGACCTAGCATCGGCCGCAGGTCGATGGTCACCTGGCCCATGCGGCTGTCGGGAAGCTCGGTGGTGCCGGTCATGTTCTCGGGGTCGAGTCGCCACAGGTAGCGGCGATCTGGAATTGGATCGTTGAGCATACGGGTGTGCGCGTCGCCGGCCAGCCCGCCGAAGTTCCCGTAGTGGCGTGAGGCTGCAAACTCGTAGTTGGGTGTGACCTTGAGAATCTTCACGACCAACACGTCTCCGGTCGTCGCACCCTCGATGTAGAAGGGACCGACCTCGCCGGGGAAGCTGCCGCCCTCTGGCGTGTAGTAGTCCCCGAAGTTCGTCTGCGAGATGAGCACGGTCCCCGGTCGGAGACGGAGCACTGGCTCGCGGACCGTGAATGTCGGCTGCGAGATCGAGGGCGTGAAATAGACCGTGTCGCTCGGGAGCTGTGGAGCACCTGCGTATGCCGTCAGCAGTATGACCAGGGCAGCTATACTCATCAGAAAACCTCCAGCTAGTGGCGGCATGCCAGCCGTGTCGTGGCCGTGAGGCCATTTCCCACGTAGAGTGATGTGATTTCCTCGCAAATGACTATATTATAGGCGTCTTCACAAGTCATGATCGGCGCGGCGCGGGAGGAGCGATGGGAAGTGGAAGGCCGCTGGAACGGATTCACGAGGCGCTACGACAGTCGGACTACCGGCGCGCGATCATCGCCGCGTCTGGCATTCCCACCTATGACCTGTCTCCAGAGCAGTTGAGCCACTTGATGGACCTGCTGTTGGCCGCCGCCGCGGGCCTCGCGGACTACTCCCCGATCGAGCTTCAGGCCTACGTTCTCATCATCCAGATGGGGGACATTCTGTCGTCAGAGGATCCTGCTTATGCGGCCGCCGTACAACTGAAGACCAACAGCGCCCTGTTCAACAAGGGGGTCGTGCTGGCACAGATGGGCCGCTGGTTGGAGGCGATCGAGGCATACGACGAATTGGTGGCCCGGACCGGGGGCTCGCGCGAATTGGGCCTGCGGGTGAATGCCGTGCGGGCTCTGTTCAACAAAGGCGCCAGCCTGCTGGGACTCGACCGACGCGAGGAGGCCATTGTCGTTTACGACGAGCTGATCAGCCGGTTCGCCACCGATGCCGAGCCCAGCCTGAATGTCGCCGTCAGTAAGGCGTTCATCAACAAGGGAGTGGCGCTGGCGGAGCTCAATCGACTGGACGAGGCGATCGCCGTCCTCGACGAGGTGGTCAGCCGTTGGGGTGACTCGGCCGACCCGCAGCTACGGGAAAGGATCTCGAAAGCGCTGTTGAACAAAGCCTCGGTGCTAGTGCAGCTGAACCACCGCGAGAAAGCCCTGGCGACGTACGAAGAGATCCTCACGCGCTTCGGGCAAGCCAGCGAGCCGATGCTGCAGCAGCAGGTGGAGTACGCCAGGCTTGGGCTCGATTCGCTTCGCACGACCCTGAACTGACGGCGCGCCGGCACTTCTTCGGCGACATGATGATCGCGCGGATTCGTCGTTGACCCAAGCGATGAGCAATGTGCTGGCGTGATATGCGCTCGCCGGTGGATCAGTTGCTCTGGTCGTGTATGATTCGCCAACCGTCTGGCGTCCGCTCGACGATGAGTGTGAAGACGCCCGTCGCCGTTACCGAATCGTCCTGAAACAGCACGTAGCGGGCCGTGGCCAGGCCTACGCTGGGTGCGAGCGGGCGCGTCTCCAGATCTTCGAAGCGCAGCGAATCTCGCGCGGCACCCGGCTGGAACCTACCGGCGTACCGGTTGCGGATCGCCTCCCAGCCATGGGTCAGGCCGGTCGAACCTAAGAACGTGGTTTCGGACCCTCGTTTGTACCAGCCGACGAAGCCCTCCAGGTCACCCGCATTCCAGGCTTCCTCTGACCGGGTGAGCAGATGATCGACGGCGACCCGCAGGGCCGCCGGGTCGACCGGCTCGTCGCGCTCCGCGGATCGGTCGCAGCCCACCGCGGCCATAAGGATCAAGACGGCGACCAGACACGGCACTGGCGGTGCAGTGACACCGCGTGTCAGAGCGCGACTCGGCGCTCGCCCCCTCCCATCAGCCGGCATCGACTCTCCTTTGCCGTAGACTAAACACTCTACCCACTTGCGAATCGGCCTATCGGTCGTCGCCGCTCCCCTGAAGAACGCCTCGTTCTGCCCTGCTCTGCAACTTGGCTATGTTCCGCTGTGCCACTTCTCCCAAGCGAACATCGAGCACCGTCGCGACTTCGGCGGCGTACCAGAGCACGTCACCCAACTCGTCGGCCAGAGCGGCACGATCATCTTCGCCCAAGGTTCCGGCCTTATCGCGTAACAGCTTTCCGACCTTTTCCGCGAACTCACCCGCTTCGCCGGCGAGCTTCAGCGTCGGATAGATCAGCCGGTTCATCGGCGGCAGGTCGCCGTACGAGGTGTCGAGACTGGTACGATGAGCCAATTCCTGGTACTCGTCGAAGTGCATCAATCCTCCTTGCACACTCGAGTTCCGGCCCGCGCTCGCGTTCCAGCGACGGGCGCGTGCTCTTTCTCAGTCCGCCAGGTGCTTCGTGAGCCAATCAGCGGTCACCTCGATCGCCCGAGTCAAATGCTCCGTCGTGCCCTGAAACGGGTGAACGGCGCCGAACGTGTGTGCTGCGCCTTCGATCAACTGGAGTCGTGTGGTCGAGGCATCTCCGGCCTCGGCGAGGCGAACGCCGTCTGCTACGCTCACCGACTCGTCGTCGGTCCCGTGAATCACCAGGTAGGGCACACGGAGTAGCGAAGCGGCCTTGAGGACATCGAGGCGTTCAGCGTTTCGCTCGGAATCCTCCAGCAGTGCCATTCCCAAAGGCAGTACCTGGCCGGTACGCGAGTTGAGAATCTCGATGCGTCCGCTGCGTCGCCACTCCTTCCGTTGCTCTGCACTCCAGCGATCAGCATAGGCGACGGAGTTCCAAGTCACCAAACAGATCACGCGCTCGTCTTCGGCCGCGGTGATGACGGTTGTGATGCCGCCCCGGCTGTGCCCAAGCAAGCCGAAGCGCCGTCGCGACGTCAGACCCGGTAGCTCACCGGCCTGCGCCGCGTCGAGCACGACGGCAAGGTCGTCAAGCTCCTGACTGAAGGTATTGCGCTCGAACTTGTCCAGCTCGGTGAAGTTCTCCATGTCGGGACCGATACCGTTGCCGGAGAAGTTGAAGGTGATCACCGGATGGCCGGTGCGCACGACGAGCTGTTCCGCCGTGTAGGGGAAGAAGCCCCAGTCCTTGAAGCCCTTGAAGCCATGGCAGACGACGATGGCCGCATCGGCGGATCGGGTTTCGCCGCTCCAGACGTCGCCGCGGATCGGGTCACCGTCGCCGTTAGCGAGCTGAAATGGTCGGCGCATCACGGTCACGAGTCCTCGGTCGGGTGCCATTCGACATCGGGGACGCCCTGTCGAGCGTTGGCGGCCCGCGCCAGCATGAAGAGGAGGTCGGAGAGACGATTCAAGTACTTTATGACGATTGGCTCGATATCCGCTTCGTGTGCCAGTGAGACGACGTGGCGCTCCGCTCGACGGCAGACGCTGCGCGCGAGATGAAATGTGGCGGCCAGGGCGCTGCCGCCGGGGAGTATGAAGGCGGCCAGCGCCGTCAGTTCCTCATCCAGGGCGTCTATGGCACCTTCCAACTCCGTGATGCGGCGCTCGTCTAGTCGAGGGATGTGCCTCGGCGCGGCCGCGCCGGTCTTCGGCGTTGCCAGCATCGAACCGATGACGAAGCAATCCGATTGAACCGCCACGAGAGCCGGATGCCAGTCGCGCATCTCCGGCGGCAGGGTGGCTATCGCGAGCCCGAGCACGCAATTGAGTTCGTCGACGGTACCGTAGGCCTCGACGCGGCGATGGTCCTTATCAACGCGTTGGCCGCCGAACAATGACGTCTCTCCCTTGTCCCCCTGCCGGGTGTAGATCTTCACTCGCTCACTCGTGGTTGCGGTTCGAATCATGTCCGGAGCTTGCCTTTCTCGCGGACCCTCACTTTGACTTCGCGACGTCCGAATGCCGTCGCTTCCTCGCAATTCGGCATCCAGATGTCAATAACGTAGCCCTTGATCTTGCCCCCGGTGTCCATCACCTCGTACCGCTGTCGGAGCTCGCCGTCGATCTCGATATCGATTACGCTGCCCAGCGGCAAGACCCTCGGGTCGCCGGCGACGATCCCCTCACGAACCCAGGCCCCCGAGGCGGTGAAACCGTAGTCGCAGTACGCGGTCGCCTCGAACGGGTGCCAGAGCAACGATGGTTCGATGGGTTGATAGAACACACACCCCCCGACCGCTGTTGCTGCCACGAGAGCCACACGCGCCGTCACCCGCCACGTCTTCTTCACATACAGCCCCACACTAGCGGTCGCGTTGCAGGAACCCCGGCTTGAGGATCGCATTCGAGTCGAAGCGCTTCCCGAGTCCCCGCGCGATGCGCGACGCCCGCCCCGGATCGCCCCATGGATCGACCACGCCGCGCATTTCGACGGGCGCAGACTCGACCCGCACGTTGCCGCCGGCCTCGGCAGCCAGTCGTCGCGTATCGTCGATCCGTCGAGCCCAGCGCCGCATATCCGCGGCGTAGTAAGCGGAATCGGTGAAGAACGCCCACACCCGGCCCAGTAGTGGCGAAGCGATGATCGCGGGCGCTTCCGCCGAGTCGATGTGCGAGGCGTGGCGAATCATATCCACCGTGCCCCGCATCGGCACGACGATCCGAAGGGAAAACTTCGCTTGCAGGTATGTCTCGATCGCCGCTAACTGCGACCAGATTCGCTTCTCGACCTGAATGCGCATCCCCTCTCGTGCCGCCAACTCCTCCGCGGCCCGCACCGCATCCCTCACCGCCGCCTTGTGACCCAACCAACGGACGACGAGACGCCATCCGTTGCCCTTCAGTCCGGCAGCCGAAGCCGCTGCTGGAGAAAGGATCTCGGTCGCAGCAGGAGCCAGTCGATCGCTCGCCGCGAGACCCGTAGCGAACTTCGTGAGGGCTCGAGCATCGTCCCCCCCGACGATCCGGGTCTCATCCGCCTGCGGCAGGGCATGCAGGCGAAGATGCGCCTCGGCGATCAGACACAGAGTACCGAAGCTACCGGTGAACAGCTTCACCATGTCGTAGCCGGCGACGTTCTTGACCACGCGACCACCCGCTCTCACGATGCGGCCATCGGCGAGCACGACGGTCAGGCCGAGAACGAGGTCGCGGGGTGTGCCGAACGCGGCCGCGAGGGGGCCCGCGGACGCGGTGGCGATGGTGGCCCCAACGGTTCCACCACCGAGCGGATCGAGCGGCCACCACTGGCCCGCTGCGGCAAGCGTCTCGTTCAGCTTAGCCAGTGAGGTGCCGGCCTGGACCGTGGCCAGCAGATCGTCGGGCTGATGCTCGACGGGGGCAGTCAAGCGACTCATCGAGACGACCAGGTCCGTTCGCTGTAGCGGTTTCCCGGACGCCAGCCAGCTACCGTTTCCCGCGGGCACGACCGCCCAACGTGCGCCGTTCGCCAGCTTCATCAGTTCGGACAACTCATCGATGGATGCCGGCGCCACGACGACCTCAGCCGGTTTACCGTCGACGACGAAGTCCTCCGGGTTCTCGAGCAAGCACTCGGCGCCCAGGGCCGACTCGATGGCCGCCGCGGGACTTTTCGTTTCCTTGAGATCGGGGGCCCTGGCCGCCACCGGCCGCGGCTCGGCAGCGTCGGGCAACAACTTGCCCGGGTTGCAGAGAGCGGCGGGATCGAAGACCTGCTTGACCCAGCGCATCGTCTGCAGATCGTCGTCGGAATAGACGAGTGGCATGTACTTGCGCTTGTCGATGCCGACGCCGTGTTCGCCGGTTATCGTCCCCCCCGCTGCCACGCAGGCTTCCATGATCTCGCGGCTGGCCTCGTGGACGCGTTTCGTCACGTCTCCATCGCGGCGGTCGAACGGCATGTTGGGGTGGAGATTGCCATCGCCGGCGTGGAAGACGTTGGTGACGACGAGATCGTACTTCTTGGAGATCTCGTACACCCGACCCAGGACTTCCGGTATGCGACTGCGCGGCACCGTCGCGTCTTGGACCAGCAGGTCGGAACCGATCCGACCCATGGCACCGAAGGCGGACTTACGCGCCTTCCAGAACCTGAGTCGCTCAGCGTCGTCCTTGGCCTGGGCTACCTGGCGGGCCCCGTGCTCCTGCAGCAACGCTTCGACGGCGGCGGCTTGCTCGGCGAGCCCGGCCTGCGGGCCGTCCAGCTCGACGATCAATGAGGCGGCCACATCGGTCGGGAAGCCGGCGGCAAAGACCGACGCCTCGACCGCCCGGATCGTGTTCTGGTCGATCATCTCGAGGGCGGCGGGAAGGATGCCGGCGGCGATGATCCCCGAGACGGCGCGGCTGGCGCTGCCGATGTCGTCGAAGTGGGCGAGCAGGGTCTCGATCGCGGCGGGCAGCGGTACCAGCCGGACCTCGATCTCGGTACAGACGCCGAGGGTGCCCTCCGAGCCGACGAACAAGCCGACGAGATCATAGGTTACGCCGTCGGAACCGGTTAGCTCGAGCAATGTCCCATCCGGAGCCACGACGGACAGGCGCAGGATATGGTTCGTGGTCACGCCGTATTTGAGGCAGTGGGGCCCACCGGCGTTCTCGGCGACGTTCCCGCCGATCGTACAGGCGGTCTGGCTGGACGGGTCGGGCGCGTACATGAGTCCGTGAGCCGCCGCCGCATCATTCAGCTGGGTGTTGATAAGGCCGGGCTGGACGCGGGCGCGC
>JASFLD010000201.1:0-7416 GCA_050118275.1 Gemmatimonadales bacterium | reverse complement strand
GCGCGTCTCTGCTGGAGCGAAGTCGCTTCCCTCGCCGACGGGCTTGAGTTCGATGATCGAGAATACCTCCTCCTTGCCCAGCTCGGTGTCGACGAGATGAGCGGGGAACTCGATATCGTAGGAAAGCTCGATCTCCTGCTTCGAAGGGATGATGTACTTCCTTATCTTGCCGGCGTCGACCTCACCGAAGCGGACCGCTTCCGGCACGATGAACAGTTGGTCGTCCTTCATCGGGTCTTGCTCGCGGAACTCGATCTGCAGCAACCAGCGGTTGCCGACCTCTGCGGGCTCGAAGTGAAGCTTCATGCTCAACGTGAACATCACGAATTTGTCCTGGATCTCGTGATCGAGCTGAGCGCTCTCAAACCTAGCCATCGCCAAAGCTCCTTTCGCGCTCTGGTGAGCAATGATCTGACTTGGAACACGGGCTCGGGCAGCGCCTCGGCCCGGAACTTTCCTCCGGAGAGCGATAAGATGACACCAACCGGGCCCCTAGACAACTGATGACATTTGGCGGTCGGTACAATCCGCTGCGGACTAAGAGCCGTCGGTGTCGGGCTCGAGCCCCTCACGAAGTGGTGGCCGTAGCTGTTGGGGGAACTCGAGCGCCGCGACGACATCGGGCCCCATTATCGTTGGTATCGGCCGGATACGCCAGGAACAGGCTGACCAGCCCGTGCACGTAGGCCCAGACATGGAACGCGACCAGCTCGGGGTCGGCGCGTCGAATCGCGCCGGACTCGATCGACTGCGCGCGGCACTGTTGGGGCAGTCGGCAACCCACTACGACCGTCGTTCCAATTCAACGACTCCGACCATGAACCGCCGACACTTTCCTTTGTGGCCGACACATGCCAGGTTGTCGCAAGCCCCAATCCTGCCAAGGAGGCGCAACGTGAGATTGCCGACCCTTCTACCGTTTCGTTTCGGCGTTTGGGGCGTGCTGATGGCCGTCGCACCCGTCGCGTTGACGGGATGCGGAGGCGAGAGCCCGACTCCCGCCGCCAGCGTGGTCAGCGGCAGCGACAATCCGCTGCTGGCCGAATGGCACACCGAGTTCGGGGTACCCCCCTTCGATCTCGTCCAGAACGAGCACTACTTGCCGGCCTTCCGGGAGGCCATGGCCGAGCACAAGGCCGAGATCGAGACCATAGTCAACAACCCGGAAGCCCCCAGCTTCGCCAACACGATCGAAGCGCTGGACCGGGCGGGCGCCCTATACTCGCGCGTGTCGTCTGTTTTCAACGCGGTCAACGGGGCGAACACCAACGACACCCTCCAGGCGATCGACCGGACACTGGCCCCGGAGCGGGCCGCACACTTCGACGATATCCGCCTGAATCCGGCGCTGTATCAGCGCGTGAAAACGGTCTACGACCAGCGTGACCAGTTGGGTTTGACTCCGGAACAGCAGAAGCTGCTGGAGGAGACACATAAGGAGTTCGTCCGCAGCGGCGCCGCCCTGGACGAGGCTTCCCAGGCCAGGGTCAGAGAGATCAACGCCAAGCTGGCCGAGTTGTCCCAGGCCTTCGGCCAGAACCTGCTGGCGGAGACTAACGCCTACGAACTTCACGTGACGGACACCACGGATCTGGGGAACCTGGCGGACAATCTGGTGACCCTGGCCGCCGAGGAAGCTCGCCGTCGGGGTCACGAAGGCGGCTGGTCGTTCACGCTACAGCGGCCGAGCATCAATCCGTTCCTGGAGTCTTCGCCTGACCGTGAACTGCGCAGGCAGATCTTCATGGGCTACGCCATGCGGGGGGACAACGACAACGAGCACGACAACAAGGATATCGTCGCTCAGATGACGGCATTGAGGGCCGAGCGAGCCGAGTTGATGGGATACCCAACGCACGCCACTTTCGTCCTCTCCGACAACATGGCCGAGACGCCGGAACGGGTACTGACGTTCATGGACCAGGTCTGGGCCCCGGCCCTGCGGGTGGCGAAGCAGGAACGGGCCGACATGCAGCGGATGATGAACGACGAGGGGATCGAGGGTAAGCTGGAGGGTTGGGACTGGCGCTACTATACGGAGAAAGTCCGCAAGGCGCGCTACGATCTGGATCCCGGGCTGCTGCGACCCTACTTCGAGGTGAATGCTGTACGTGATGGTGTGTTCATGGTGGCGAACCGGCTGTACGGGCTCACCTTCGAGGAGCGTCCCGACCTGCCGCGCTGGCACCCCGATCAGCAGGCCTTCGAGGTCAAGGACGCGGACGGCAGTCACCTGGGCATCCTGTACATGGACTTCTTCGCTCGACCCAGCAAGCGGGGCGGTGCCTGGATGAACTCGTTGCGACGGCAGTCGAACCTCGACGGCTACGTCACCCCCGTCGTCACGACGAATTTCAACTTCCCGGCGCCGGCGGGTGACGGTCCTTCGCTGATCACTTTCGATGACGCTTTGACGCTGGCCCACGAATGCGGGCACGCGCTTCATGGGCTGTTGTCGGATGTCACGTACGAGTCGCTGTCGGGCACGTCGGTACCGCGCGATTTCGTGGAGTTCGGCTCGCAGATCATGGAGAACTGGATGAGCGAGCCGGAGGTGCTGCGCATGTACGCGAAGCACTTTCAGACGGGCGAAGTGATCCCCGACGAGCTGATCGACAAGCTTCAGGCCTCGGGGACGTTCAACCAGGGTTTCATCACGGTGGAGTATGTGGCCGCGGCGTATCTGGATATGGCCTGGCATTCGCTGACGGGGCCGGCAGCGGAAGACGTCCGCTCGTTCGAGCGGGCGGAGATGAGCCGCATCGGGCTCATCCCGGAGATCATCCCGCGCTATCGGAGCACGTACTACGCCCACATCTTCGACGGTGGCTATTCGGCGGGTTACTACAGCTATCTGTGGGCGGAGGTCCTGGACAAGGACGCTTTCCAGGCTTTCAAGGAGACCGGTGACCTGTTCGATCCGGCCACGGCTCAGCGCCTGCGGGAGACCATCCTGTCGAAGGGCGGCACGCGGCCCGGTATGGAGATGTACGTGGAGTTCCGGGGAAGGGAACCGTCGATCGAGGCGCTGCTGGAAGCCCGAGGCCTGACTGGGGTCTGAGCGGGTCCGGCTCTCGCGAGCATTTGAACGACGTGTGGAGCCGCGTGCCCCTCTGTCGGCACGCGGCTCCGGCTTTCATGAACGGGCGTCCAGCGCGCGCAAGCTGTCGCGCGCTGCCCGTGCGGGTTCGAAATCGGGATCGGCATCGCGCCACACCTCCAGCGCCGTCTGCAGGTGCTGGCGCGCCCGGTCTCGATCGCCCCGCTCCAGATACACGAGCGCCGTCTCGAGGTGAGCCCCAGCGTCATAGGGTTGGATCTTGAGGATTCGGTCCAGGCTCTCGAGAGCCTCGTCGAGCTGTCCGAGCTCTCTCTGGCAACGCCCGATGTCGATATACCGGTCCACTCGCGTCGGCGCCAGCTCGATCGCCCTGCGGTAGCCGATGATCGCCTGGTCGCATTGTCCTTTCAGCTCGAGAACCTTTGCCTCGGCAGCCGTGACCGCGGGTCGCAACGCCTCGACCCCGAGCGCGGCGATCAGACGTTCGACGCCATCCACGGCCTCCCTGATCAAAAGGCTGTCCTCGAGTTCGCCGGCGAGCGAGAGACTCCCGATGGACGAGATCAGGTCGAGTGGAGGGGTCAGACGGCCGGCGATCGCCGCGATCGTGTCGAACGCGGCCTGGGCCATGCCGGCCTCCGCGTACAGATTGAGGTCGGGGAGCATAGCCTGGATCACCAGAACGGGCGGCAGGTCCTTCCCCAGCTCGATCCACCTCTGGTGCAGGTAGTCGATGGCTTTGTCCAGCTGGCCGCGTCGCTCGTAGTACCGCTTCAGGGCGTCCAACACGCTGGCGCGTTGTCCCGCGGTTCGGCTGGTAGCGAGGGCTTCGTCCAGTTGATCGACGGCGTCGTCGAAGCGACCGAGGTCGAAGGCGGACTCGGCCAGACCGATCATCACCCCGGTGTTCTCGGGGTCCAGTAGCAGTGCCCTCTCGTAGTACCGTTGAGCCGCTTCGTGGTCACCCTGCCAGCGGCTCAGGCGTCCGAGGGGCGTGAACGAACGGGCGTCGTCGGGAAACTCGTCGGCGTATCGCTGGTAGTACGCGGCCGCCTGTTCGAAGCGTCCGGTCTCCTCGTATAGCGCTCCAACCGCTCGCAGATAGTCGTATTGGCCGGGATCGATCTGGAGGATCTTTTGGTACTCGGCGATCGCTCGATCGTAGCGACCGTCGTTGGCGTAGAGCAGGCCGAGCAGGTAGTGACCTGTGATGTCGTCGGGGTACAGCTCGGTCCACATCCCCGCCGCGGCGATCGCTTTCTCGGGATCCTGCTTGACCAGACGCTGGTAGTTGGCTCGCAGGCCAAACTGCATACGCTCGGGCAGCTTGTAGCTGAGCTCCATTGCGGAGGTCAGCGACTCGGTCGCTTTGGGCACGTCATTGAGGTACAGCTGTGACAGGAAGCGAAGCAAGTGAGCCTGCGCGAAGGCCGAGTCTTGCTGGACGGCCTCGGCAAAGTGACGAGCGCCGGACTCCCAGTCGCGCCGGATTTCCAACGAGCGCATTCCCTCCACATACGAGCGGAAGGCGGCCATCGAGCCGGTGAAGATCTCCTTCACCGGCAGGTCGCGAGCTTCCTCGATGTGGTGATCGGGGATCTCCATGTCCCGCTTGAGTTGCAACGACACCTTGTCGACCAACTCGAGCACGTCGCCGCTGTAGGTGCGCGTCTCGAGCAGTTTCCCGTTCTCGGTTTCGTACAGTCGTGTCTCGACGGTCAGGTCCTCCGGGCGGCCGGAGATCGAGCCGGTGAGGAAGTACTCCATGTGGACGTCCTCGGCGATCTGGCGCTTCAGCGCCAGCGGCACGCCCAGACCATCGTCGATCCCGGCCCGCTCAAACCGATCGGTGAAGTCCGTCCTCGATTCGATGAACATGTCTTGGAGCAAGTCGCCGGCGAGGGCCCAGGTCAAGCCGTACTGCAGCCAATCGAGAGCGGTGTCACCCGATTCGTTCTCGAAGTAGTAGAGCGCCAGGTGCTTGCGGAACTCGCTTTTCGGAACTACGCGCTCCACCGTCTCGCCCGCTTCGTTCTCGACCGTCACCGCCGTCGTCGCGGCGCCGAGATCCTTGTCGCCGAAGGCAACGAATAGAAGGAGAACGGCGGCGAGCACGTTGGTGGGAATGCCGACTTTCTCGACGATCGTCCAGCGATCGCGGCCGGGAGCGCCGTGGAACCAGGCCAGCAACAAGACGGCTGGGGTCATCGCCGCCCAGCTCAACAGGACGAAGTCGGTCAGATGGGGCGATAACACGTAGCGGTTCACCAGCCAATCGGTGAACTCGAGGGCGCCCCACCCCACCGCCAGGTATACGCCCAGAATCTGGGGTACGCGTCTGCGAAGCAGTTCCTTCAACACGCTTCCTGTCCTCGCGCTAGCTGACATTTCGGTTTGCCGGCGTCTGACCAGACCGCGGCAAGCGCGCTCGTGATAGAGCGTCTGGAGGGGAACGTATCACCACTGCCCCAACCATCCAAGGATACCCAGTGATTCTGAGTTTATTCTATTGGCAGAAACCGCTCCCCCCTTCAGACGGCTCCTGGCACTCGCAGTCCTATCATTGTGGACCGGCGCTGACAAAGGGCAGGGACGACTGGCTACGCAGGCCAGGCTCGGCGCTCGCCGGGGGCGGAACGCGTCGTTGTAGCGCGTGTGACTCCCCCGCCGATGGCGGTGAGCCGGAGCAGCGCCGAGCCAGCGGTTCCGGGTGGGCAGAGCCGCTCAGGGGAGCCGCACGTAGGTGAAACCGCGGGGAGTGATGACGCCGGTGACGTGGGCCCCATCGCACAACATCGCGACACCGCCGCGCAGCCACCACTCCACGAGACGCCGCAGTAGGCCCTTCGGCTCGCCTGCCCCTGTGTTCTCCGGCGGTCCGCTGAGGTGGACGACCTCGAAGTGGTCCACATGCTCGTCGCGTTCGATCAGGAAGCGCCGGTCCTCGGGGTAGAAGACGGCGCGCAGTGGTTCCGGGCCGGCAAAGCCCTCGATCGCCGCCTCTGATTCCCAGAGGCTCATCACGATGAACTCGGCCGTCTCCGCCGTCATCCGTCGCAAGCCCAGTACGGCCACATTGCCCGGGGTCGACCCGAGGCCGGCGAAGCCGGTGCGTCGCAGGTACTCGACGTATTCCTCCGCATCGCGGGGGCGTACCGCCCCCCGCCAGGTTCTGGCGATCATGATTCGACTCCTGTTTTCCCGAGGTTCGTTCTCCCGCCTGGCGCGGGACGTGGCCGAGCGCCGCGCCGCCGACCCGAGGTTTGAGGTTTCCGCTTCGAGGCGCGATGGGTATGGGTGGTCCGCGTGACCGGCGTTAGGCGCCTGCGGCCGGCCGGCTCGCTCCCCTGGATCCTCTGCAGCAAGCGGATCTGACCGGCGTGGTAGATGTCGTGGCAACAGACTCCGATGATGTTCGCCAGACGCGTCTTTTTCTGACCGGGCGCCGGCCGCTGGAGGCTGGCAGCCGGCAGCGACGCGACGGCCTCGCGCAGGCCCGCGTGGACGCTCTTGAGGAGCGAAACATCCGCCCTCCATCGCGCCGCGGATAGCTTCTCCGGCAGCCTGGGCCAGTTGCTTCCGGCCCTCGGGAAGGCAAGGGCTGTACCCGGCGCCACGCGCTCGTGTACGCGGTGTTCCCAATAGGCGCAGTGGAGGACGATCTCCCAGGCGGAGCGCCGCCCGGGCGCGGGCCGCCAGGCCGCCTGTTCGGCCGAGAAGCCGCGGACGGCCTGCGACAGGGTGGGGCCGTGCCACGCGGGCCCATCGAACGCCTCGTCGAGCAGGCGGAGCAGCCAGTCGGTCTCGGTCTCCATAGCCAGCTCCAAAGGTGAAGAGTGAAACGAAGTAACCACCTTACTCTATCATGAGGGTTATTATAGGCTGGCGCTGGGTAACCTGTCAAGTATATTATAGTGGTTATCAGGCGTACCGCCTTGGCAGGCGTGGCGAAGGCGGGCCTGTCATCTGACGATGTGGAGGCCATGGAGACTCACTGGGCATGTCTGGAGTTCACCAAGACCGTCGGCTGGGCCGCGCGCGACCGCCCGGATGACGGGCTGACTTCGTACGAAGCGCTCCTCGCCTGGGTGGCTCGAGAGGGTCTCGTGTCGCCGGCGGAGAGGGAGCGGTTGATCCGCAGGGCGGCCGCTGGACCCGAAGAGGCCGGGCGGGTGCTCGAGCGTGCGATCGAGCTGCGGGAAGTCATCTACCGGATCTTTTCGGCGATCGGTGAGGGTCGAGGGGCGGAGCCGTCGGACATCGCGGAGCTGAATGCGTACCTACCCGAAACGCAGAGGCGGCGCGGTATCGTCTCGTCCGACGGCGGTTACCAGTGGGGCTGGCGGGAGGATCCG
>JASFLD010000200.1:0-7417 GCA_050118275.1 Gemmatimonadales bacterium | reverse complement strand
ACCTGGCTCCAACGCGACACCGTAGTACCCGGTTCCCATATTCGCTTCAACTCGTCGACCGTCATGCAGTCGACGAAGTCGTTCGCGTGATTCACCATGACCGCCAGGCCATCGAAGGCGACGCGCATCTCTCTCGGTTCGATGCCGGCCGCTCCGCACGTCTCGAGTTCCGTGTCCTTGATGGGACGCGAAGCATCGGAGACGTCGGTCTCTCCGGCGCAGAACTTCTTGAAGCCGCCGCCGGTGCCAGAGATGCCGACCGTAACGCGCACGTTCGGGTTCGCGATCTGGAACTCCTCGGCGACCGCCTCGGTGACGGGGAAAACGGTGCTGGAACCATCGATCCTCACAAAGCCCGAGAGGCCGTTCGCACTGCCGCCCTCACCGCCTCCGCAAGCGCTGATCGCGCCGGCGAAAACGGCTACGACGAGGAACCCGCCGATTCGTTTGGGTGAAGTGTTCATCGCTTCGGATGCCTCCTATTCCAAGTCCATTTGTGGTAGATCACCGTTCGGTTCTCGCGCCGCCGTGCAGCAGCGGGCACCGGGAGTTCCGGTGTCCCCATTCGCCGCCGCGGATCCCCGGCTTGGCGTCGGGTGTTGGTGCGCGATGGGCTAACCGTGACGTTGCGGTTGCCTCATCGCGACCCGCTCAACCGGTGCCGGGCGCCTGCTGAGCGGTGGTGCACCCGCTGTGCGGTCAGGGGGCAATCCGCGCCCGATCAACGGTTCGGGCGATTCGGGAGCGGCGCGGTGAACCGTACGCTCGTGGGTAAACGTATCGAGAGTATAAAACGGAAGGGTATCTTTCATGTAACGAAAACGTATCAGCGAACATCGGGCCGGACTTCGTGCTCACCTGCGCTCGGCGCCCGCACTGTGTATGGTAGGTCACGATGCAGCGAACTCGATCTGGATGAGCGTCCCTTGCCCCAGCGAGCTCTCGGCGGTCACTCGTCCGCCCATCTGCTCGACCCAGTGCCTCACGATTGAGAGGCCGAGGCCCGTGCCCCCGGTCGCTCGCGACCGGCTCGGGTCGACCCTGTAGAAGCGCTCGAAGATGCGGTCGAGGTGGGCGGCCGGTATCCCACGTCCGTTGTCCGAGACCTCTATTCTCACGGCACCGGGTACCGGTTCACCGGCCCGCAGCACGATCCTGGTGCCGCCGGCGTGCCGGATCGCGTTATCGATCAGATTCTCGAGGATCTGTCGCAACCCCTCCGGATCGGCGTTGACCTCGAGATCGACCGGCTCGATCGCCAATTCAGTCGCGATACCGGCGGCCGCGACCCGCTCCGAGAGGCTCACGAGGATCTGCTCGGCCAGAGGTCTCAGCTTCACCTGCTGTCTCTGGACCCTGTATCCGGGATCCTCCAGGCGTGCCAGGGTCAGCAGGTCCTCGACGATTGCGGTCATGCGCTCGGCATGACCGGCGATCCGGGCAGAGAAGGCGCGCCGGTCCTCATCGGGGATCTCCGGATCGAGGATCATCTCGGAGAATCCGACGATGGCGGTGAGCGGCGTCTTCAGTTCGTGCGAGGCATTCGCCACGAACTCGGTACGGATCCGGTCGAGCCGCCGGAGGTCGGTCACGTCGGAGAAGACCGCCACCACACCGCCGGCGGGGAGGCGGCGCGCGGAGACCAGCATGATGCGCCCGAAGACGTCGAACTCGCTGCTCTGGCCCTCATCGGGGACGCGATCCGGCGCGAGGAAGCGCACGAGATTCGGATCGCGAAAGACGGCGTTGGCGGCGCGGCCCTCGAGCGGTTCCTGGGCTCCGATGATCGTTTTGAGCTCTGCATTGACTCGTGCGATTCGCCCGTCGCCGTCGAGGGCCAGGATGCCGTCGCTCATCTCACGCAGCAACACCTCGGTCTCGCTCTTCTCGGCCCCTCGCTCCTCGAGTCCCAACCGATAAGCCTCGGCCAGCCGGTTCAGTCCACGGAACAGGTCTCCCGCTTCACCCGAGGCCGTCTCGGGCAGTCTGTCCGGCAATTCGCCGCGCGACAGTCGTTGAGCGAAGCCGGCCGCCCGGCGCGTCGGCTGGTCGAGTAACCAGGCCAGGACGGCCGAAAGCGAGACGGCGATGAGGAAGACGAGCGCGCCGTGGCCGGCCACTCCCTGCGATTCCAGCAGAATGAAGAGGAGCAGCGTCAGGAGAGAGATACAAGCCAGAGCGGAGAAGAGCCGCCAGCGCACGGACCGTCACGCCCCCGCACGGAAACGGTAGCCGAAGCCCCGAACCGTTTCGATCATGTTACCGGCCGTTCCCAACTTGGCGCGCAGCCGGCCGATGTGCATGTCGATCGTACGAGTTTCGATCTCGGCGGTCGTGTCCCAGACACTCTCCAGTAGGCCGCGCCGGCTTTGCGTCCGACCGCGCCGTTCCAACAGGCAGAGCAGTAGTTGGAATTCCTTGGGTGTCAGGTCCACGTCGGTGCCATCGACCGTGACCCGATTCGCGTCGACATCGATGGTCAGCGCTCCGGCCCGGAGTACCCGTCCGCGCGCCGGGCGGCTCGCTTCCGGTGCGGCTCGGCGCAGCACGGCCTTTACGCGCATCACCAGTTCGCGCGGACTGAACGGTTTTGCGATGTAGTCGTCGGCACCCAGCTCGAAGCCCTTCAGCCGGTCGGCTTCCTCCCCACGTGCCGTGAGGATGATGACCGGCGTGCTGCGTGTCTCCTTGCGCGAGCGTAGCGTCTCGAGGATCTCGGTTCCGCCGATCTCGGGGAGCATGAGGTCCAGGACGACGAGGTCGGGAGGGTCCAGCTCGATGGCCTTCAGCGCTTCGCGCCCGTTGGTCGCTGTTCGGACCTGGTAGCCGGCGTGAGCCAACTGATAGGCGACCAGAGCCGCGATGTCCGACTCGTCCTCGACGACGAGGATGCGAGTTGGATTGGTCTTCTCGGCAGCCATGGTCGCCAATCTAGAGTCGACACGCTCGTGGGAACAGATACCGGAGAATACGGGTGCGCTCGGTGCCGGTGTCGCGGACGGTGCGGCCCCGTTGCGCGGCGCCCGTAAGTGGTTGATTATTCAGCGGTCTGAATTCGCTTCTCCTGGTTGCTCGAAGCCGCGCCGAGGCAATGAAATACTACGTCGATATCGAGGGCCGAACATACGAGATCGACATCAGCCCCGACGGATTGCGTCTCGATGGAGGCCAAGTCGATGCCGATCTGAGGCCGAATCACGACTCCAACCTCTGGCATCTGGTTCTGGACGGTCGTTCGCACACGGTGTGTGCGCGTCGCCGGGAGCGACGGGGCGAGTGGGATATCGTGGTCGGCGGCCGGCGGCACGAGGTGGTGGCGTTGGACGAGCGGCGCCGTGCGATTCGCGAGCTGTCGGGAGGCGATTCGGCGAGCCACGGACCGCTGGAGATCCGGGCGCCGATGCCCGGACTGGTCATCAAGGTCGAGGTCGAGCCGGGGGCGCAGGTGGAGCGTGGCCAGGGGCTGGTCGTCATCGAGGCGATGAAGATGGAGAACGAGCTGAAGGCGATGGCGGCCGGGCGAGTCCAGGCCGTTCGCGTCGCCGCAGGCCAGGCCGTGGACAAAGGCGAGCCGCTTCTGGTGATCGAACCGACGCAGTAGTATCGACTCACAGGTATTCGTGTGGTCGACATTCATGCCTCTGGCATCACCCACTGCACACACGTCTCTTGGGTCTCGGACATGGCTGAGCGCAAAGTTGAGAACACGAGCGGGATCGAAGTGCGACCGGTATATACGCGGGGGGACGCGCAGTCGGCGGGGGCGTCCGATCCGGGGCTGCCCGGCGCCTACCCGTTCACGCGCGGCGTCTACGAGACGATGTATCGAGGACGTCTCTGGACGATGCGCCAGTACGCCGGCTACGGCACGGCGGAAGAGACGAACCAACGCTTCCGATTTCTTCTCGATTCGGGCCAGACCGGCCTGTCCGTGGCCTTCGACCTGCCGACGCAGATGGGCTACGACTCGGACAACCCGACGGCGGAAGGAGAGGTGGGTCGAGTCGGTGTCGCCATCGATACACTGGACGACATGGCGATCCTCTTCGACGGCATCGACCTGTCACGCGTCTCGACGTCGATGACGATCAACGCCACGGCCTCGATCTTGTTGGCCATGTACGTGGCGCTGGCAGACGAAGGCGGCGTGAGCCGCGAGTCGCTGTCCGGTACGGTCCAGAACGATATCCTGAAGGAATTCGTGGCGCGCGGAACTTACATCTATCCCGTCCAGCCTAGCCTGCGCCTGGTGACGGACATCTTCGACTACTGCGCTCGTGAGCTGCCCCGCTGGAACAGTATCTCGATCAGCGGCTACCACATGCGCGAGGCAGGCTCGACCGCCGCGCAGGAGATCGCTTTCACCTTGGCCAACGGTTTGGAGTACGTGGAAGGTGCGGTCGCGACGGGCCTTCAGGTCGAGAGCTTCGCGCCGCGACTGTCCTTCTTCTTCGCTGCTCACAACGATCTGTTCGAGGAGGTGGCGAAATTCCGCGCCGCGCGGCGACTGTGGGCGATGCTGTTACGCGAGCGGTATGACGCCTCCGACCGGGCCTGCATGCTCCGGTTCCATACCCAGACGGGAGGGTCGACGCTGACTGCGCAGCAGCCGCTGAACAATGTGGTGCGGGTGGCGTACCAGGCGCTGGCGGCGGTGCTCGGCGGGACCCAGTCACTCCACACCAACGCGTTCGACGAAGCTCTGGCCCTGCCAACCGCCGAATCGGCCAGGCTGGCCCTGCGTACGCAGCAGCTTCTGGCAAACGAGTCTGGTGCAGCGCTCACTGCGGATCCCCTGGCGGGCTCGCATTACGTCGAGGCGCTGACGGCTCAGCTCGAGCGGCGCGCCCGCGACTACCTGTCCGAGGTCGAAGAGCGCGGTGGGGCGGCGCGATCGATCCCCTACATGGTGGACGAGATCCAGCGAGCGGCGTACACCTACCAACTGGCGATCGAGAGCGGCGAGCGTATCGTCGTCGGGCTGAACGCTTATCAGGAAGTCGAGTCCGAGCCGCGCATCGAGCAGCCCGGGTTTCCGGAACTGGAGTCGCGCCAGCGCAAGCGTCTGGAGCAGATCCGGCGCCGCCGCGACGGGACGGTCGTGCGGCGGGCGCTGCAAGCGCTGTCGGACGCGGCGGCGGGCGCGGACAACCTCCTACCGTTGATTGTCGAGGCCGTGAAGGGTCGGGCGACCCTGGGCGAGATCAGCGACACGCTTCGCGAGGCTTGGGGGGAGTATCGCCCGCTCAGTTGAAGCGAGTCATCCCTTCGGATAACTTTCGGCCGCGTGGTTTCCAGGACACAAAGGTGGGACGAAGAGAATGCCGACTTACGAGTACGAGTGCGGGAATTGCGGTCATCGGTTCGAGAAGTTCTCGCCGAGGATCACCGATGTGAAGAGCATCACGTGCCCCCAGTGCCAGGGCGTGGCCGAGCGTTTGATCTCGGGCGGTGCCGGCCTGTTGTTCAAGGGTTCCGGCTTCTACATCACCGACTATCGCAGCGACTCCTACAAGAAAGCCGAGACCAAAGAGAAAGGCGGATCGGGCGGCGAGTCCAAGTCCAGCGAGAAGCCGGCGGGCGATAAGCCGAAGGAGCCGTCGAAGAGCAAGGACACCGCTCCTAAGAAAGGGTGATCGCGATGCGCCTCCCGGAGCTGAGTGGCGCGTTGGCGCAGGTCGCTGAGGAGCTGGGTGCCGGGAGCGAAGTCCAGGTCCAACTCGAGCGTCCGCGTGAAGTGGCGCACGGCGACCTGGCCACCAACCTGGCCATGGTCCTGGCCAAGCGGCTGAAGCGGAATCCGCGCGAACTGGCTCGAGCGTTGATCGACCGGCTCGACTTGCGCGCGGTCCACGTCGAGACAGCCGATATCGCCGGGCCCGGCTTCATCAACTTCCGACTCGACCCCGAGTATCTGCGTGAACAGATCCGTGTCGTGGCCGGGGCGGGGTCGGACTACGGCCGCGGCACCTGGGGCGATGCGCGTCGGGTAAACGTGGAGTTCGTCTCCGCAAACCCGACCGGGCCACTGCACGTGGGGCATGGCCGCGGCGCCGCCGTGGGAGACACTCTCGCGCGCTTGCTCGAGTTCAGCGGGCATCGTGTGCAACGGGAGTTCTACGTCAACGACGCCGGCGTACAGATCGACAAGCTGGTCGATTCGATCTACGCCCGGCATCGGCAATTGCGTGGGTACGAGCAGGGCATACCCGACGGCGGGTACCACGGCGGCTACGTCGTCGACATGGCACGCGAGCTGGAGGACAGGTTCGCCGACAGACTTGCGGATGAATGGGACGAAGAGATGCGGCTCTTCGTCCGCGGCCACGCGATCGAGCGCGTCCGGCAAGAGCAGGAACGTGACATGCGGGCGCTGCGCGTCGCCTTCGACGAGTTCCGCTCCGAGTCCTCGCTGTACGAGTCGCAGCAAATCGAGGCGACGTTGGCCGATCTCGACCGGCGCGGCCTGCTCTACGAGCGGGAAGGCGCCCGCTGGCTCCGCACCACCACGTTCGGCGACGACAAGGACCGGGTGCTGGTG
This sequence comes from Gemmatimonadales bacterium, assembly GCA_050118275.1. Lineage (GTDB taxonomy): Bacteria > Gemmatimonadota > Gemmatimonadetes > Palauibacterales > KS3-K002 > JASFMO01. The sequence continues at coordinate 876 of JASFLD010000200.1, read as the reverse complement.
AAAAGCGACGGCAGCTACACGTACTTCCTGCCCGACATCGCCTACCACCGCGACAAGTCGGTTCGCGGATTCGCCAAGGCCATCGACGTCTGGGGGGCCGATCACCATGGCTACGTTCCCCGAATGACCGCCGCTGTAGAGGCGTTGGGCCTGGGGAACGACTTCTTCGAGGCGGTCATCGTTCAGCTCGTTCGCGTCGAACGGGGTGGGGAAGAGGTCAAGTTCAGCAAGCGGTCGGGAGAATTCGTCACGTTGGCCGACCTGGTCGAGGATGTCGGGCAGGATGTGGCGCGCTACTTCTTCCTCGACCGCAGCCCTCAGCAGCAAATGGTGTTCGACCTCGATCTCGCCAGGGAGCGCTCCGAGAAGAACCCGGTCTATAAGGTGCAGTATGCTCATGCGCGGCTGCGCAGCGTCTATCGTCGCGGTGGCATCGAGCCGGACGAGATCGACTTGACAGTCGATCTGGCGCCGATCAGCGAGCCCGCCGCCCTCGAGATGGTCAAGACGCTGCTCGACTTTCCCGAAGTCGTGGAGTCGGCGACGCGCTTCCGCGAACCGCATCGCGTCGCCGCCCACCTGGAGGAGCTGGCGAATCAGCTGAATAGCTGGTACCACGCCGGCACCCGCGATCCCTCGCTGCGCGTGCTGGCCCCCGATGAGCGGGTAGCCACCGCCCGTTTGCTCCTCGTCCGAGCGGCGGAGACCGTATTGCGGAACGGTCTCGAGTTGCTCGGCATCGAGGCGCCCGAGCAGATGTAGGGCCAGGTCGAACCATGAGGCCCCTTGCCCGAACACTGCTGATCGCTGGGCTCGTCTGGCTGACTCCCGTAACAGCCGGCCTCGCACAGACGGCGGATCCCGGACTGACGAGAG
>JASFLD010000199.1:0-7422 GCA_050118275.1 Gemmatimonadales bacterium | reverse complement strand
AGTGAAACGACGCGTGAAGGCGACCGTGGGGCACGGCACCCCGGCATCGCCAGCCGAACTCCGCCAGGCGTTGGGGGTGAGCCGCAAGTACCTCATCCCACTTCTGGAGTATCTGGACGGCATCGGCTTCACTCAGCGAACGGGGAGTGGCCGCGTGTTGAGATCCGCTCGCTGATGCTGCTTCTAGCGCTTGCCCGCTGGACAGAGGCGTCCTATCTTGGCGATAAGGATAATCGGACACTGGGGCAAGGTCACCTCGGAGGTCTTCACGGAAACTTGGGCTACAGTCTAAAGGAGGCGTAGGGCGAATGAAGCACAGTGAAGCTGTGCTCCTCGTCCTTCTGCTGGCGCTATTGCCGGGTGTTCCTCAGGCGGCGGCGCAACAGACAGACAATTCCGTGGCTCCTCAGGACAGCGTTCCGCGCGAGGAGCACGGTCTGGAGCTCGAGCAGAACTATCCCAATCCGTTCAGCGACGAGACGCGGATTCCGCTTGTCTTGGGGCCGGATCTCTTCGAGGATGGGCGGCCCGTCATCGTCACTGTGCGGATCTACAACGTCTTGCGTCAGCCCGTCGCGACGCCGACAGCCCTCGATCACCCCATGGGCGCGGGGCAGCCGGCGACCGAGCTCCGCTACGATATTCCCGGCCGCTACATGCTCTACTGGGACGGCACCGACCGGAGTGGACAGCCGGTGTCGTCAGGTATCTACTTCTGCCACGTCGTGGCCAACCGCTCGCAGGACGTCATCAAAATGATCGTCGCGCGCTGAGGCCCGTTTCCGTCCTTCTAACCGCTTTCTACGAGTTCAATCCACAAAGTAGACGAATGAGCCGCAGTGCTCACACCAGCGGATTTCGTCATTCGTCTTGACCACGGCGGTCGGCATGGCCATGAAACAGCCGTAGCAGATACCATTGAGGACGGGCACGACGGCGCGTGGGCGCCGTGCGGAGACCAGTTCGTAGCGCTTGCGGACGTCGGGTTCGAGCGCCTCCTCCATCTCCTCGATCTTCTCGTCGATCTGCGCGATCGCCTCATCCGGCTCGACCTGGAAGACCTTCTTCTCGATCTCCAAGCTGGACTCCTCGGCGGCCTCCTCCATCTCGCGCTTTTGCGCTTTCAAGTCCTGCAGTTCCAGGAGTATCTCAAGCTGTGCATGCATCAATCGCGTCCTCCGATTACACCTGCTTCTCATCCAGCAGTTCGAGGAACTCGGCGGGTGACTCGATCTTATTCAGACGGTCCGGTACGTCGGCTTCGCGACACAGCTGGGCTATCTTTCCAAGAACCGGCAGATACTGGTTGGAGACTTCGAGGGGCGGGGCGACGATGAGGAAGAAGTAGGAGACGGGCTTGTCATCGATTGCCTTGAAATCAACACCCGTTCTCTTTCGACCGAAGGCGACCCGCAATCGATTGACGACCAGGGAACGGCAATGCGGGATCGCGATCCCGTGGCCGATCCCCGTCGAGCCAAGGTTCTCGCGCCGCTTCAGCATCTTGTACAGTATACTCTCGGATTTCTCGGGTAACTGCAGCAGCGATATGAGCTCCTTGAGAATATCGTCCTTACTCTCGCCTTTCAAATCCAGATTGATCACATCTTCGCTGAAGAACTCTCTCAGTTCCATTCCGACCTCCCGTTCGGGCATTGCGGCGGCACGTGGCCCTACAACCGGTCACGCCCGATAGACACTCACTTCCTCCAAACCGATATCTATAAGCCGCCGGTTGGTCTGTGTCAAAACCCACAGCTTGCGACGACCCGTCCGTTTGACTGCCTCGGCGGCCCGAGTATATTGCGGCCGCTGAGTTCGTCACCACGTTTCCCTCCGGCTGTCGCGCTATGAGGCCCGAACGATTGAAGAACCTGCTCGAGCGATTCCAGCGGGGCGAAGTGTCGGTCCGCGAGGTGCTCGATCATCTAGAGCGTGCCCCCTTCGAGGACCTGGGTTATGCCCGGGTCGATCACCATCGGGCATTGCGACAGGGCTACCCCGAGGTCGTGTACTGCCAGGGCAAGACCGCCGAGCAGGTGGCGGAGATCTGCGCGCGCCTGGCCGCCGCCGGCGATGGACTGTTGGCCACGCGCACCGATGATGCGATTCGTCAGCGTCTCGCCGCCGACTATCCCACGATCGAGATCAACGACCTGGCGCGTACCGCCTACCTTCCACCCGCCGAGCCGCTCGAGGTCCAAGTCCATGGACCGGTGCTCGTCGTCACCGCCGGTACGTCTGACCTTCCCGTAGCGGAAGAGGCCGCCGTAGCCGCACGTGCCATGGGCAACCCCGTCCGACGTTTGGACGACGTGGGCGTGGCAGGCATTCATCGCCTGTTCGCTGGCCACGAGGAACTGCGACAGGCGGCCGTCGTTATCGTCGTGGCCGGCATGGAGGCTGCCCTCGCCTCCGTCGTCGGTGGCCTGGTGGCGGCGCCGGTCGTGGCCGTGCCGACCAGCATCGGATACGGTGCCTCCTTCGGGGGACTGGCGGCGCTGTTGGGGCTGCTGAACAGCTGTGCGCCAGGCGTGACAGTGGTGAACATCGACAACGGCTATGGGGCCGCCGCGGCGGCCACGCGCATCAACCGTCTCCGCTGACCCTGTCATGCATATCCGTTTCAATCGATCGAGGCGATGAGCGCAGTCGCCAGGATCACGCCCGAGTTGACGGCCTGGCTGGATGCGTTGCGCCTGGCACTGGGAGCCAGGACGGCATCGCTGTGGATGCTGGCGCCCGAGGGCGATCGGCTGACCGTGGCGCTCACCAGACCGGCGGACGTCGCTGACGAGCGCGACGCGATCCCACTACAGGGCCACGCGCTCGGCTGGGTGGTGGCCGAGGGCGTATCGCTCCGCGCCTCCGGAGAGGACATCTTCCTCGAGGCTGATTCGGGTTGGGTCGTTGCCGCCCCGATCGCCGAGACCCACGGATCGCGGGTTGGCTGTGTCGTGCTGGAGTTCGAGGGAGTGCCGAGACCGGATGCCGCCCGGGCCCTCGAACTGGCCGCGGGTCTGGCCGGGCGGTTGATGAGCGACGTGCGGGCGGCGGCCGCCGCGGTGCGCGATCTGCGGAAGTACGAGGCGCTCTATCAGGCGGTGCAGGATCTCGACCGCGAGCTCGACTTGCAGGAGTTGGCCCGCAGCGTGTGTCGGCGCGCGCGGGAAGTGTCGGGGGCCCGCGGTGCCGTCGTCGCTACGTGGGAATCTGGGCTGGCGGCTGGCAGCATCGTCGCGACGGACGGGAAGGCGGTGCGTGGCCTTTCGCACGCGAGACTGGAGGGCGAGTCCTCGTTTCTGGGACTGGCGCTGAGCAACGTCACGGCCCTACCGCGGGATGACCTGACCGGCTGGGCGAAGTTCCCGCTCTACGTCGAGGGCGTCGACACGAAGGCCGGCTCGGCGATCATCGTTCCGTTGATCGTCGATGCCCAGCCGATCGGCGGGCTGGCTGTGGAATACGAACGGCCGCGGCGTTTTGGCGAAAAGGACTTCGAGCGCTTGCGGGCGCTGGCCGCCTTTGTGGCTCCGGCTTTCCGCAACGCCGTCGAGTTCGGCGCCGTCAAGGCACTGTCGTTGACCGACGCACTCACCGGATTGCCGAATCGCCGGGCGACGGAGCGCGCGCTGGCCTCGGCCGTGGCGGTCGCGGAGCGAACCGGCAGCGCCTTCGCGGTCGCGATTGCCGACGTGGACAACTTCAAGGCTTTCAACGACCGCTACGGACACGACGCCGGTGACCACGTGTTGAAGAACGTGGCGCGGGCGATTCGCGACGGACTTCGCCCCGGCGATCACGCCGGCCGCTGGGGCGGCGAGGAGTTCCTCATCGTCCTGCCATCCACGGCGCTCGATGATGCGGCGGGCGTTGTGGAACGGATTCGGCGTGGCGTGGAGCGCAAGCGGGTGGAGTGGGACGGTCGCCGCCTGCAGGTGACGGTCAGCGTCGGCGTCACCGCCTACCCCGAGCTGGTCGACAGGGCCGGGGCTGCCGTGCCCTCCGCCGATGCGGCGCTCTACAAGGCGAAGCACGGCGGTCGCAACGCCGTGGCGCTGGCCGATCCGCTGTGAGCGCTGTGGCACGGCTTCCCAGGGGAACCCGCACCCCCTAATATTCGTATATTGAGTGAGACTCGTATGGGGGCGAATAGGCTTCGACGGGTCTAGTGAAAGTGGAGCAGCGTGCCGAGGGCGCCTGGACCCTCGTAAATCAACTGGGCGAACAATTAACTGCCAACGATAACTTGGCACTGGCTGCCTAAACAGGCTGCCCGTCTCCTGGTCGACCGGGCCCGAGGCCGGTCTTGAGGCGTCGATAATTCGGGCTGGCGGGTTGGCGTGGCCGCTGCGTGAACTCGCGAGACTTTCAGTGGCTGGCCTTGCGGAGGTTGCCTATTGCCCAACGCGGGGCGAGAAATACAGCGATAGGCTACGCACGTAGCGGCTCTGCCGGATCTATTCTCGGACGCGGGTTCGATTCCCGTCGCCTCCATTCCGACGGCCGGCCGCACGCGTCGCTCGATTGATCGAGCTGCTCGTGCGGCCGCTTGTCTCCCAGGCGTCGATCTCCACACATTTGTCAGCAAGGATGACTGAAAGCGAGTACTCGTATCGCGTACTGATCCGCCCGTCCGGTGAACTGGCGACCAAGTCCCGGCACACGCGGCGGCGGTTTCAGCGGCGCATGGTCGAATGTCTGGAGGACGCCCTCTCGCGGTCCGGCATCGACGGGCGCGTGTTGGAGGAGTGGGGACGCCTGTTCGCCGAGACGGACAGTCCGGCGGCCTTGGATGTCATCCCGCGCGTCTTCGGTATCACATCGATCTCGCACATCGAGGCGACCTGCGAGGCCCGGCTCGACCTGATCATCGAGCTGGGCGAGCGGCTTTACGCGGAGCGAGTTCGGGGGAAGACGTACGCGGTTCGAGCGAGACGGTCCGGGAAGCACCGGTTTTCATCGCGCGACATCAATTACGGACTGGGCGCCGCGCTGAACCAGAACGCCGAGGTGGATCTCGACCACCCGGACGTTACCGTCGGTATCGAGGTGCGAGACGAAACGGCGTATTTCTTCAGCGAGCGCGTTCCCGCTGCCGGCGGCCTGCCGCTGGGCATGGAAGGGAAGGCGGTGGCGTTGATCTCCGGCGGCTACGACTCCGCTGTCGCCGCCTGGATGATGTTGAAGCGGGGCGTCGCTCTCGACTATGTCTTCTGCAACCTGGCGGGGAGCGCCTACGAGCGGGTCGTGTTGAGCGTGGCCAAGCTACTGGCCGACGAGTGGAGCTATGGGACGCAGCCGCTCATCCACGTCGTCGACTTCCAAGAAGTGGTACAGCTATTGAAGCGACGGGTGCGGGAGAACTACTGGCAGGTGGTGCTGAAGCGGCTCATGTACCGTGTCGGCGAGACGATCGCCAAGCAGACCGGCGCGCGGGCGATCGTCACGGGTGAAGCGATCGGCCAGGTCTCTTCGCAGACGCTGGCTAACCTGTGCGCCATCGACACGAGCGTGACCCTTCCGGTCTTTCGCCCTCTGCTCGGTTTCGATAAGGCGGAGATCATCGACCGGAGCCGGAGCATCGGATCGTATGCGCTCTCCGAGAAGGTGCGCGAGTATTGCGCGTTGACCGAGCGGAGACCGATCACCGACGGCACACCCAAAGAAGCCGCCGCCGAGGAAGCGAAGTTCGATCTGGGCGTGCTGGAGTCGGCCAGCGCCGCCCGGCGGACGCTCGACTTGCGTGCGCTCGATGCGGGCGAGCTGGTGCAGCCCTACCTCTACACGACCGAGATACCCGAGAACGCGCTGGTGATCGACGCGCGGCCGCGCAGCCAGTATGAGCCCTGGCACTATCCCGGTGCAGTCCACCGCGATTTCTGGGAGATACTCGCTGACTTCCGCGCGCTGGACCGCGAGCGGTGCTACGTGCTCTACTGCGAGCTCGGACTGAAGACGGCACAGCTGGCCGAGAAGATGCAGCGCGCCGGTTACGAGGCCTACAGCTTCAAGGGAGGACTGAGGGGGATTCGAGAGTACGCGGACAGGGTAGCGCCGGCCGGGTAGAACGGGTGCAGCAATATCGAATGTCGAACACGGAACTTCGAAGTTCGAAATTCACCCTTCCTTCGAAATTCGAAATTCGCTATTCGCTATTCGATGTTCAGAACACTCTTATCGGCGGTACGTACTTCCGCGGGTCCTCTCTCAGCTCCAACACCACCGCCTGCACATCGACGAGCAGCTTCAACAGGCTCTCGTAAAGCTCCTGGTCGGTGACCAGCCGGCCGAGCGTGCCTTCGCCCGATTCGATCGCCGAGAGCATCGAATCCGCCCGCGCCGAGGTCGACACGAGCTGCACGTACAGCGAGTCATCGGTGATGAGGTTCGAGAGCGTCCCGTCCCCACTGACCAGCCTCGTCGTCAGCGTGTCGAGACCGGCGACCACGGACCGTAGGTCCTGGTACAACTGGTCGTCCTGGGCGAGTTGCGCGAAGGCGCCCTCGGCGTTGCCGACGGACTCGAGGAACTCCGTCATCGAGCGCGATGTAGAGAGCATCTCCACATAGAGGGCGGTATCCATGAGCATGCGCCCGGCCGTGCCCTGCCCGGCGAGTAGGTTGTCGGCGATCGAGCGCATGTTCCGTAACATGACGGAGAGATCGTCGACCAACTCCGCCGCCGAGGCAAGCATCTGCTCGTAGTCGACGGCGATCGCGCTGGGCACGGTATCGCCCGCTGCCAGGGCCGGAGCCTCGGGCGTCCCCGGCGTCAGGTCGATGACCTTGTCGCCAAGCAGGCCCTGGGTACGGACACGTGCCTCGGAGTCGCCGCGGATCTGCTCCTCCACGGCGACGTTGATCGACATCGTGATCTTGAGGACGTCTTCAGGACGACGCCGGTTCTCGATCGGGATGAATTCGATCTTCTCGACCTTGCCCACGTCTTGGCCGGCCAGCTTGACGCTGGCGCCCTCGATCAACCCGTTGGCGCTGGGCATCAGGGTCGTGAGTTCATAGCGTGCTCCGAAGATCGCGGCGCTCTCACCGATGAAGAAGATCGCCACGGCGAGCACCACGAGGGCCGCGACCACCGCAAGCCCGACCCGGATCTGGCTCCAGGAAATCATTCACCCTCCGTCCATCGCTTCGGCGACGCTCTCCGACTCAATCTATGAACTCCCTCACGTACGGATCCTTCGTCCCCATGAGCTCTTCCGGTGACCCGTAAAAGATGATACGACCGTTCCGCAGCATCGCGACATGGGTAGAGATCGCCAACACCGCCCGCATATCGTGGCTCACCGCCACCGAGGTGACTTCCAGCTCGTCCTGCAGTCGCAGGATCAGGTCCACGATGGTGCGACTGGTCACCGGGTCCAACCCGGTCGTGGGCTCATCGTACAGCAGGATCTTCGGC
>JASFLD010000198.1:0-7424 GCA_050118275.1 Gemmatimonadales bacterium | reverse complement strand
GCCGGTCCTCGCGCTGGCGCTGGCGCGCGTGGGCGGGATCATCCGCTATGTGCGCGCGTCCATGATGGAGGCGCTGCGCCAGGACTACATCCGCACGGCGCGCGCCAAGGGTGTGCCCGAACACAAGGTCATCTTGAAGCACGCGCTGAAGAACGCATTGCTTCCCATCATCACACTATTAGGGCTCTACCTGCCCTTCCTGTTCAGCGGGGCCGTGTTAGTGGAGCATGTGTTCGCCTGGCCGGGAATGGGCAAGACGATCCTCGACGCGATCTATCAGCGTGACTACCCCACGGTCATGGCCACCACCTTCATCTTCGCGGCCATGGTGGTCATCGCCAACCTGATCGCCGACGTGCTCTACGCCATCGTCGATCCGCGGATCCGCTATGAGTGAGCGCCGCGGGGGAGCCGCGGGAATGATCGGGCGCCTGGCCATTCTCGTACCCGGGTTGCCGCTGCTGCTGACAGGTCGACGGCTGGCCGGCCTCTCGCTGTTCGGCCTCGCGGCTGCGATGCTCAGCGTGCTGTTTCTCGCCTTCGATCGCGTTCAGGCGACGTTCACGGCGGGCCGCATCGACTACTGGCTGGCCTTCCTGACGCTACTGGCCGGCCTGGTCACGGCCTGGGCCGGCAGCATGGCACCCGCACTGTCTCGCCCGGGCGCGGATGTCCGCGGCGCCTCTCTTTGGGGCCGGGCCTGGCTCGATTTCCGCAGGAACCGATTGGCCGTCCTCGGACTGTACCTGATGGTCTGCCTCTACCTGGCGACGCTGCTCGGGCCGTACCTGACGCCCTATGAGCCTAACGTCATCCGTGACATCGCGGCGACCCGTCATCTACCACCGTCGCTCGACCACTTGATGGGAACGGACAAGTTCGGTCGCGACGTTTTCACCCGGGCGCTTTACGGTGCCCGGATCAGCCTCTCCATCGGGTTCATCGCGGTCACGATCGCCGTCGGTTTGGGAACGGTTGTCGGGGCCGTGAGCGGCTATTTCGGTGGTTGGGTGGACACGCTACTCATGCGTCTCGTTGACGTGCTCATCTCGTTCCCGCTCCTCGTGCTGCTGATCGCGGTCATCGCCCTCTTCCAGCCATCCATCTTTCTGGTCGTCGTCGTGCTCGGCCTGACGCTCTGGCCGTCCACCGCCCGGATCGTGCGCGGCGAGGTCCTTTCGCTGCGCCAGCGGGAGTTCATCCAGGCGGCGCACGCCTTGGGCCTCGGAGCCGGACGGATCATCCTGAGGCACATCGTGCCGAACGTGTTGGGCCCGGTGATCGTGGCGGCGACCCTTGGATTGGGGAACATCATCCTGATCGAGGCCGGCCTGTCTTTCCTCGGCATGAGCGTGCAGCCGCCGACGCCGTCCTGGGGCAACATGATCGAGGATGGCCGGGAGTTCCTGGTGCGGGCGTGGTGGGTCGCGACCTTCCCGGGCCTGGCGATCGTTCTCACGGTGGTCGCCTTCAACCTGATCGGCGACGGTCTGCGAGACGCGCTCGACCCGCGATTGAGGACGAGGCAGTGAACGCCCTGACGGTCAAGAACCTGCGCACTTACTTCGATACCCCGGACGGGCCGGTGCGGGCGGTCGACGGTGTCGATTTCACTGTCGCGCCCGGCACGACTCTGGGAATCGTGGGCGAATCCGGCTGCGGAAAGACGGTCGCCTGCCTCTCGCTCCTCCGGCTGGAAGCGCCCGGCCGGATCGAACCGGGCTCGGTCGTCCGTCTGCGTGATCTCGATCTGGCCGAGGCGACCCAAGACGCTATGCGCAGGATCCGGGGCAACGAGATCTCGATGATCTTTCAGGAACCGATGACCAGCCTCAACCCCGTCTTCACCATCGGCGATCAGATCATCGAGACCGTACGCCTGCACACCGACCTCGGTGCCGCGGCCGCCCGCCGGCGGTCCGTCGACATGTTGCGACTGGTGGGAATCCCGAATCCGGATCGCCGCATCGACGATTACCCTCACGAGCTGTCCGGTGGTCAGCGACAGCGCGCCATGATCGCCATGGCCATCGCGTGTGAACCCAGCGTCCTGGTCGCCGACGAGCCCACGACCGCCCTGGACGTGACCATCCAGGCCGAGATACTCGACTTGCTGGAAGGACTGCAACGGCGACTGAGCATGGCGATGGTCTTCGTCAGCCACGATCTCGGCGTGATCTCCGAGATCGCCGACCGGGTGATCGTGATGTACGCGGGCCAGGTCATCGAACGGGGTTTGGCGGCCGAAGTCCTCGCTCGGCCTCGGCACCCCTACACGGAGGGTTTGCTGCGATCGTTGCCGAGCGTCAGCCGGCGATTGGACCGTCTGGCCGTCATCCCGGGAAGCGTTCCCAGCCCGAAGCGGTGGCCGGAGGGCTGCCGGTTCCACCCCCGCTGCCCGTACCGCTGGGAGCGTTGTCGGACACAAGTCCCGCCGCTGATGGGCGAAGAGCGCGCGTCGCGTTGCTGGCTGGAGGAGGAACCGAGCCGCCGCGTCGGGGAGTGGACCCGGAAGGGAGCAACGGGCCGATGACCGGCCGCGGAGCGCGCCCGGACTCAGGTGCCATGGCGCCGACGCCGGACTCCGGTCAGAACCTGCTGGTCGTGCGCGAACTGGCCAAGCACTTCCCCGTCCAGCGAGGGCTCTTTGGTCGCGCGATCGGACACGTCAGGGCCGTCGATGGAGTGTCATTCGAGGTACGGCGCGGTGAGACGCTGGCGCTGGTCGGAGAATCGGGGTGCGGAAAGTCGACGCTCGGCCGTCTCATCTTGCGGCTCGTCGAACCGACCAAGGGACGCATCGTGTTCGACGGCATGGATGCGCTCGCGCTCGATCGCGCCGGCCTGAAGCGATTGCGGCGCAGGGCGCAGCTGATATTCCAAGACCCGTTCGGGTCTTTGAACCCGCGGATGACCGTCGCGGCGATGCTGGGCGAGGTCATCAAGGTTCACGGTCTGTCGGACAACGGCGGCGCGCACGCCCGCATCGCCGAACTGCTGGCCGCCGTGGGCCTCCAAGCCGATGATGCCCGCAAATATCCCCACGAGTTCTCGGGCGGACAGCGACAGCGAATCGGCATCGCACGGGCTCTAGCGGTGCAGCCCGAGTTCGTCGTCGCCGACGAGCCGGTCTCGTCGCTAGACGTCTCGGTGCAAGCTCAGATACTCAACCTGCTGCGCGATCTGCAGAGTCGCTTCCAACTCACGTACTTGCTGATTGCTCACGATCTGTCCGTGGTGCGCCAGATCGCCGAGCGCGTGGCGGTCATGTACCTGGGCCGGATCGTCGAAATCGGCGATTCGGAGTCCATCTTCGCCACGCCGCTACACCCGTACACCCAGGCCCTGCTCTCGGCGGTGCCGGCCGCGTCAGGCGAGGCACGGCGCGAGCGGATTATTCTGTCGGGGGAGGTCGGCAACCCGTTGAATCCGCCCCGGGGCTGCCCATTTCACCCGCGCTGTCCGCACCCCGACAAGGACGACACCTGCCGCTCGCTACTCCCGGCGGCGGATCCCCGGTCGGGGGGGCGGCGGGTGGCCTGCCACAAGGCCTGAGGGCACCTTTCGTGCCCCGTTCGACCAAGGCTTGACAATTCCGCCGGTTGCTCCCTAGGTTACGCTCCGCTATTCCCCGACCTTGCAAGACGAACTCTACGGTGGCGCATCAAGAGCCGCTGTGAGCCGAGGAGGATCAAGTTGAGCGGTATACTGCTGTCCGCGCTACCCGCGGTTCAGGCTCTCGGGCAGGGCCAGAAACTCGACCTGGTTCAGACGTTCAAAGACGGCGGCTTCATGATGTATCCGCTGGCGTTCTTCGCGATCGCCGGCGCCCTCATCATTATCTGGAAGTTCATCGATCTGCAGATCAAGAGTGGCCGCAACAGGCGGCTGCTGCGCGAGACCGACCAGTTGCTGGCCGAGCATCGCGTCCAGGAAGCGATGCGGGTCTGTCAGGAATCGAAGGCTCCGGCCGCGGCTATCCTCGCCGCCGGACTACGCCGCCAGCCGGAGGGGACCGAGCGGGTGATGAAAGCGATCGAGAATGCCGGCCTGATCGAGCTGGCGGGACTCGAGCGCGGGCTCGTCTGGTTGGCCACGCTGGCAAATGTCGCGCCGCTCACCGGTTTTTTGGGAACCGTGATCGGCATGATCCAGGCCTTCCAGGCGATCGAGTTGGCTGGGGAAGTGGAAGCGACGACCGTGGCCGGCGGCATCAAAGTCGCGTTGATCACCACGGCGAGCGGCCTGACGATCGCGATCCCGATCAACATCGCTCACAACTACTTCGTGACTCAGATCGACCGGCAGGTGATCGAGATGGAGGAGAGCGCGCAGAAGATGATCGACGCGCTCCACGAGATCGAGGCGCGGACGACGACTGTCTGATCCTGCGACAAGTGATCTTACACCGAAAGGGCCACCTGCAAGGTGGCCTTTTTTTCGTATTGCTGACTGCCGCGTCCGCCTGCGGTCCAGCACCAACCCCTGAATCGGTGGCTCCGACAGGTCCGAGCCGGAGCGAGGAGCCGATCCCTAACTCCCTACGCATTTACGAGGAACTCGACTACCTGGTCGGCGACCCCACATTCCCCGTCGTCGGGGGGGTCGTCTACCTGCCCGGCCCGGGTGACAGCGCCTACGTCATGCTCGCGTTGTCGCTCCCGAACCGCGCGTTGCGGTTCCGCTCAGCGGCGCCGGGCTTCCTGGCCCGCTACCGAGTCGTGGCGGTCGTGGGGGACAGCCTGGCCCCGATGGCCAGACTGGACGAGGAAGAGGAGGTACGCGTGCGGAGCTTCCGGGAAACCTCGCGGCGGGATGAGAGCGTCGTCTTCCAAGGAATCATGACGCTGCCGGCCGGCCAGTACCCGGCCGTCATCGCGGTGCGTGACTTGAGCTCGGCGCGAGGCCTGGAAACGAGGGTCGACCTGAGGGTGCCCCGCTTCGATCCGCCCTTCGTCACCGCTCCGATCGCCGTGTACGAAGCTGAAATCAGGGAGGATCGGGCATCGGCGCCCGCCCTCATCTTGAACCCGCGCGCTACCGTCCCTTTGAGCGGCAGCCCCCTGCTCTACGTCGAGTCGCAGCCCGGCGGGCCCTTGATACTCGAGGGCTACCAGGAGGGCCAGCAAGTTCTCTCCGATACCTTCCCCGGCCGCGAGGCCAACCCGACCGGCGAAGCGGTCAACATGGCCGGACAGGATGGCCTGGTCGCCAACCTGCTGCGCATCGAGGGCGGGAGGCTTCCGCCCGGCGACCTCGTTCTGCTGGCCCGTCGTCCGGGGGTGGCGACGTCCGACTCGGCGCGCCTCGTCGTCTCGCTCCTGGCGGACTGGGTCGTGAGGGACTATCAGGAGGCGCTGAGCTACCTGCGCTACGCCGGCACGCCGTCCGAGTTGGACAGTCTGCGACGCGCCACGCCCGGGGAACAGGCACGACTGTTGCACGCATTATGGGAACGGAGGGACTCGGAGCCCGAGACGGCGGAGCACGAGTTTTTCCAGCGGTATTTCGATCGAATTCGCGAGGCGAATGAACGCTTCGGCGACATCGGAAGGCCGGGCTGGCTCACTGACCGCGGGGCCGCTTACGTGTCTTTCGGTCCACCGGACGAGGTGTTGCGATACCTCGACGCACAGCCGGGGCCGGACAACAGCCAGGTCTGGGTGTATGATGAGTCACTCGGCTTCGAGTTGCGCCTGGTCTTCACCGACGAAACCGGTTCCGGTGCCTATCACTTGACGGCCGATTCTCGTCGAGCGCTCATCGAAGCGGTCGAAGCCATCTACGCGGACGTCGCGCGCCGTTGACACAGCGTCCGCAGACCTGCAAATGAGCGGAATCATGTACCGCCTGGGACTCCTCATAGCCGGCATGCTAGCCGCCAGCCTCCCACACCTGGTCCGGGACGTGGGCGGCGCGCGTGAGTTGAGCGCGAAGGAGGAGGATCCGCTCGTCGAGGTGGCGAGAGCCCTGAACCAGGGCCGCCACTGGTACGCGGCCCGCCTGCTGAGAGGCCTGGACGGGTCTCAGCGCCAGAGCCCGGACGCGGTGCTCCTCGCAGCGAAGGCGGACGCCGGGCGGGGAGCGTGGCCTTCGGTCGTCCGGCATCTGGAGTCGGCGGCGGGGCTCGATTCGATCGAGTCGGGCGCGGGTCGGCTGCTGTTGGCGCGAGCCTGGCTCGAGACCGAGCACTACGACCAGGCCGTGCACAGCTACCAGCTCTACCTCGAGCGGACCCCGGGCAGCGCCGACCGCGCTCTCGCGCAGATCGGGCTCGCCCGCGCTCAGTCAGGTGTGGGGGACGTCAGCGCCGCGGCGGAGTCTTACATCGGCGCTGCCAGTCTCGCTCCCAGCATCGCGCCCTGGCTGTTGTTGCGCGCCGCAGAGAACCTCGCCCTCACTGGCGACACGGTGGCGGTGGCAGAGATCTTGAGCCGCTCCGCCCCCGACGGCCTCCGTCAGTTGCAGGCTCGAGTCACCGCTTTCAAAGCGGCCGGGGCGGCGGAGAAGGCCGCGGAGTTGCTGATCGACGGGGCCGGCCGGTCTGGCACGAGGACCCGCTCGGCCGAGTTACGGGCGGCTGCAGCGCGCATCTTCCTGGACCTCGCGGATACGACCCGCGCCCGGCAGGAGCTGCGTCGAGCGGTCCGGATCCAACCGAGTGCGGCACTCGATGCTGCCACGCTACTGTCGGCGCTGCCCGACCCGAACGCCGATGATCACCGATTGCTCGGTCGGGCTTTCCAGCGATCCGGCGCACCGCTCGAGGCTGTCCCACACTATCGCGAGTACATGTCGCTCCAGTCGCTGTCCGAGAGCGAGCGTCAGAGACTCCAAATGCAGATCGGCGACCTTCTGTTCCGCGGCGGCTCGTACTTCGCCGCCGTCGACGAGCTGGAGCGTCTTATCGCCGCACGACCGCCGGCGGCGCTCGCGGCGCAAGCGGAGTATCTGGCGGCGCGCGCGACCTACAGGCGGGGCTGGCGGCGCGAGGGGCGCGAGCGCTTGCTGGCCGTTGCCGACCGCTATCCCGGTACCGCCTCGGCCCTCCGCGCCCTGTCGCTGCTGGCCGATCTCTACGAAGGCGCGAACAATGTAGAGGAAGCGCGCGCCATCTACGAGCGGATCACCGAGCAGTATGCCGGCTCGCGGACGGCGCCGCGCGTCCGCTACCGACTGGGTATCCTCGCGTTCTTGGAAGGCGACTACAAGACGGCGCGCAAGCACTTTGACAGACTGCGTAGCTCGAGCCGCTGGACCGATTGGAAGATCCGGGCCACCTATTGGGCGGCGCGAACTCGGGCAGCCGGCGAGTCGCCCCAGAATCCGGCGGAGGCCGAACGCCTGCTCCGCGTCGTGCACAGCCGCGACCCGTACAGCTACTACGGGCTGCTCGCCGCCGAACGAGCGGGCATCGATCCCTG
>JASFLD010000197.1:0-7429 GCA_050118275.1 Gemmatimonadales bacterium | reverse complement strand
GGCGGCGCCCGATCCCAAGAACTGGCGGCCGCACCTTCTCGTTCTCTCGGGTGCGCCCACCAGTCGGTGGCACCTGATCGAGCTGGCCAGCGCGCTGACTCACAACCGTGGGCTGCTCACCGTGTCCACCGTTTTGCGGGGTGAGAGCGTTACGGCCGAGCGCCGCTATGCCATGGAAGACACGATCCGCGACTACCTGCTCGAGCGCGGTGTTCCGAGCCTGGTTCGCGTGGTGACCTCTTCCGACCCCTTCGCCGGCGCCGAGCAGCTGGTCTCGGCCTACGGCCTGGGCTCGGTGGCTCCCAACACGATACTGTTGGGCGACAGCGAAGAAGCTCGCCACCGGGACGCCTACTGTTCGATGATCTCTTCCTTTCACAAGGCGCAGCGGAACATCATCATCGTTCGCGACGTGCCGGGCCGCGGATTCGGCGAGCGACAGCGAATCGACCTGTGGTGGGGTGGGCTGCGGAAGAACGGCGGTCTGATGATGATCCTCGCTTACCTGCTCCGCTCCAGCCTCGAGTGGCGGGGCGCCGATGTGATACTGAAGATGGCCGTGCGTTCCGAGGCTGCTGCCGCAGGTGCTCGCGAGAATCTGGGTGCCTTGATCGAGCATAGCCGCACCGGGATCGATTTCGAGGTGCTCGTGCTGGGTGGGCGGTCGTTCGATGAAACGCTGCGGCAGTCTTCTGCCGGCGCCGATCTGGTGTTGGTCGGACTGGCCGAGCCGGGCGAAGACTTCCGCGGTTACTACGAGCGCCTACACGAGCGCTTCGCGAGCCTGCCCACCACGCTCTTCGTGCTCGCCGCCGAAGATCTAGCCTTCGGCGAAGTTCTGGTCGACCGTTAAGGCCGGCGGAGGAATGTGCGCCGATCGGTGGGCGGCTCCCCGCCGGACAACCCGCGAAGATCGATACGAGGGGGGCTGGCCGGTTGGGCGCCGGTCAGCTGAAGTAGCGAGCGATGATCTCGGAACGCTTCTCCTTGAACTCCTCATCACTCAGTTCGCCTGCTTC
Source organism: Gemmatimonadales bacterium (assembly GCA_050118275.1). Lineage (GTDB taxonomy): Bacteria > Gemmatimonadota > Gemmatimonadetes > Palauibacterales > KS3-K002 > JASFMO01. The sequence goes on along the minus strand of JASFLD010000197.1, from coordinate 6,410 downwards.
GCGCTGCGCGTAGAGGTTATCCAGCTCCTCTTTCAGCTTCTCGCGGATCTCGGTTCGGAAGCGGGAGCGATGGGCCAGCGCGATCGCAACGACTATGGGGATCAGAACCCAGCCCAGCGGGTTGAGGATCAGGCTGGCCAATATCCAGATCAGGGCGATGAAGACGCCGAACCCGGTCAACTGGAGCGCGATGAGCACGAGACCCGTGAGTACGGCCAGGGTGAAGGGATGGCGAGGGTTGCGCACGATCGCGGCCCACTCGTCTCGATCGCGCGGTAACGTGTTCCGCGCATCGACGATGGCGTCGGTCACCGACTTGGCCAGACGTTTGACCTTACCCTTCGCCTTGCCGACTTGACCGCGGCTTTCTGCGATCAGGTCGATCGCCCAGCCGCATCGCGCGCAGGTCGCCCGTGCCTCCGCCAGCGTCGTTCGTCGCGTCGCGATCTGCAGGCGCAGCGCTCCCGCGCAGTCGGGGCAATCGACGCCCGGTAGCTTGAAGTTCTTTTGCATCACATTCGGTCCTTCTCGATCCGGGTGCGCACGGGCTGATCGGAGGCCAGCGGCCGACACCACGCCGTTGACATGCTGACACAGTATAGCCGGGCGCCTCCCATGGGTCGAGCGCGCGCTCCCTCAATCGGATGCCGCGGTCGAAGGTGGGGACGTCGACCGCTCGCGGCTTGACAGGCGCGGCCAGCGGGTTAGAGATGGGAGGGTGGATCGGCACCTCCCGCCTGGCCGATGCGCTGAGTGTCGTCTGCATCCCCCGTTTCCAGACAGAGGCGACGCTGCGGCCGCGATCCGGCGACGTCGCGTGGCGCGACGCGCTGCGGTGGAGACGTCGGCGAGCCGTGCCCGGGTCCTGGCGTGGGAAGGGAAGCGGTGTGATGAAGCTTCGAATGATCTGCCGTACAGGCGAATCCCTCTCGAATCGATTCGGTAGAGCGGCACGAGGGAGCGGACCGTGCGCGGTGCGGCTCGCCGTCACGGGTCTGCTGTTCGTCTGCTCTCTGGCGCCATCGACAGGTCAGGCACAACGCGTGGTGGATCTGCAGATGGGAGGCTGGGCGGTGGCCGGACCGAACCCGACTCTCTACTCGGCCGCTTTGGGAAGGCGCTTGTTGGGACCGCTGGGCTACACGCTGCGCGGTCTCGCGCTGGTCGATCCCGATTCCTCGGAGCGCTCGCTGTATGGTCTCGGCCCGGAGATCAGCTTGTTCCGTGGCGCCCGGACCCTCGCGCCGTACGTCACCGCGGGCGCCGCGCTGGCCATTCAGCCGGCCGGTTCGCCCAACCTGGCGGGCCTGTGGAACGCCGGTCTGGGCCTCGAGTGGAATCCGCTGACCTGGCTGGGTCTGGCTGCCGAGGTCAGCTACCTGGCCGAGGATCGCGACCTGCGCGGGTTCTGGCGGTTGACCGGAGACGACCGGCGCGGATGGGCCTACGGGGCGCGTGTGGCCTTTCGGTGGGGTGGCCGCGTCGCTGACGCCGGCGGAGATGCGATCCCGAGCTTCACGCCGCCCAGTCCACCGCCAGGCGAAACCGGGCCGGGAGAGCCAGGGGCGGTGATATCCGGCGGCGATGCCGGGATGCTTGCCCAGCGGATCGTTGACACGGCGCTGTCCGCGATGGGCGAACCGTACCGCTGGGGTGGAACGAACGCCGACGAAGGTTTTGACTGCTCAGGCCTGGTTTGGTACGCCTACACCTCGCAAGGCGTGAGCTTGCCGCGCACCAGCCGCGACCAGGCGCGTGCCGGACGCCCGGTGGAGCGGAACGTCGCCGCGCTCGCGTCGGGCGACATTCTGACATTCGCCGAAAGCGGCGACGCCGTCAGCCATGTGGGTCTGTACATCGGAGACGGACGCTTCATCCACTCCACCAACTCCGGAGGCGTTCGGGTGGGTCGCCTGTCGACTGGCGGTGACGCGGACGATCGCTGGTGGCGCGAGCGCTGGGTGGGCGCTCGACGTGTCCTTCCTTGACCGCCCTCGGGGCGCGGCACGCTCAGAACCGTATCCGGCTTGAAGCCGCTCACTCTAACCGCTAGTGTATCGCCGTTTTGAAACGCGTCGTTTCGCAGACTTGGCTCGTTGCCTTTTGCCGCTCCAGAACGGTCGGTACTCCATGCTGAGGTTCATCACCAGACCCTACGAGTCGTTGCATATACGTTACAGCGTACTGTTCTTCGCGCTGCTTCTGATGTTGTTCCTGCCCTATCTGCTGCCTGACCGTATCGAACGTCTCGTGATGGCGAGCGCGATGGCCTTCTTGATGATTTCGGCGTTGGCCGCGGCGGCGGATACCGCGGTGCGCTTTCGGGTCGGCTTGGTGCTGGCCGTCCCCGCCGCTGCGACCTGGTTCGCTCCCGACCTCACCGTGGTATCGCTGATGCCGGCCAGTCGGGCCCTGTCCGTCGTGTTTTTCGGCTACGTCGCCTTCACACTCCTGCGCCACGTCGTACGAGCGCGGAAGGTGGATGCGGAGATCCTTTTCGGCGCCGCCTGTATCTACCTGTTCTTCGCTCTCGTTTGGGGATTGCTCTACGAGTTGGTGGTGGAGTTGCAGCCGGGTTCGCTGGCTCTGGGCGGACGGCCGATCGTAGCGGGCGACGCTGGCGGGGGAGCTGTCATGTACTTCAGCTTCGTGACGCTGACCACACTCGGCTATGGCGACATCACCCCAGTCAATCAGTTCGCGCGACTGCTGGCGATGCTCGAGGCGGTGCTGGGCCAGCTGTTCATGGTGTTCCTCGTGGCTCGACTCGTGGGCGTCCACACGGCTCAGGCGCTCGCTCGCGCGCCGGCCGAAGACCGCTAGCTTGGAAGAGTACAAGACCACGCGGTGGCGGTTCCGAGATGCCGCGGTCGCGTCGGGGAAGGGTGAACAACATGCTCTCGTCTGACGTCGGGATGATCATGTGCACGTGAGGCGTTCCGCGCCACATCACCCCGGGGGCCGCCGTTCTTCGGGTCGGTGGGTAGACCTTCCAAGACCTTCGGATCCGGAACGATCATCGTGATGTGCGGAGCCGGGTCGGAGATCCACTCGTTGTCGGCTATCGGACCTTCGGCAAACGGATCCGTGTCGCTCGCCGGTGAATCACCTCGCATCGCGTGTCAAGTTCGCGGTGTGCCGCTCGCGTCGGCCCAGGTGATCAGCCCAGGCAGGAACGGCGTCACCATGCCGGGATGGCGCGGCAGCACTCTCACCGTGTAGCCGTGGAGGCCGCTCTCGCTGCACACGATGCCGGTCGCCTCGAAGGTGTAGCCGCCGTCACCTGGAGCGTCGGTCGGCTGCATCGGCGTCCCCGTGGCGACGGTAAGGTCACCCGCTGGGTCGACACGCCCCATGTACAATTGCACGGCGACGTCGTCCGGCGTCAGTCGTCCCAACTGGACCGTGGCTTGCACGCGTAACTCGTCCCCAACCCGCACATCGTGCGCCGAATCCGACTTTACCGTCTCCACCCGGACCGCCGACCAGCCGTCGCGCACACGGGCCTTCCATTGCGTCAGGGCCCGGGCGCCTGACGCGTCGTCGGCAACCAGCACCTTCTGGCGCGCCGCCGCCGGCGCGTAGAAGCGCTCCGTGTACTGCTGCACCATGCGGTGGATGTTGTAGGTCGGGCAGATGTTGGCGATCGACGACTTCATTCGCTCCACCCACTCGCGCGGCAGGTCCTGCATACCCCGCTCGAAGAAGAGGGGAACCGCGTCGCTTTCCAGGATGGCGTAGAGCGCTTCCGCTTCCACCGCATCCTGCTCATCGTCGTCGGCGTAGACTTCGCCGCGTCCGATTGCCCAGCCGCCGGTGGGCTCGTCAGGGGGGAATGCCTCCCAGGCCTCCGCCCACCAGCCGTCCAGGGTGCTCATGTTCAGCACGCCGTTGGCCGCCGCTTTCATCCCGCTCGTACCGCTCGCCTCGAAGGGGCGCCGAGGGGTGTTCAACCAGATGTCGCAGCCCTGAACCATATAGCGAGCTACGGCGACATCATAATCCTCCAAGAAGACCAACCGGCCACGGAACGGTCCGTGCTGGGCCAGAGCGACTATTTGGCGTATCAACTGCTTCCCCGCGTCGTCCTTGGGGTGCGCTTTGCCGGAGAGGATGATCTGGACGGGCCGTTCGGGGTCGGCGAGCAGTCGCCCGAGGCGCTCTACATCGCGGAAGAGGAGGGTAGCCCGCTTATATGTCGCGAATCGACGCGCGAAGCCGATCGTCAAAGCCTCCATGTCCAGCGCCTCTTCCGCCGCCTGGCACTCGGCGCGCGTCGCGCCGCGCCGCTCGGCCTGGGCGCACAAGCGGCGGCGCGCGAACGCCACCAAACGCTCGCGCCGACGAACGTGTGTGCGCCACAACTCCTCCGCCGGGATCTTCCAGACGCGCTCCCAGATGGCCGTGTCCGCCGGCTCTTCGCGCCAGCGCGGTCCCAGATAGCGATCGTACAGTTGGTTCATCTCCAACGAGATCCAGGACCTGAAATGCACACCGTTGGTGACGTGACCGATCGGTACCTCGTCTTGCGGCACACCCGGCCACATGCTCTGCCACATTTGGCGGCTGACCGACCCGTGCAAGCGACTGACTCCGTTGCTGTAGTCGGCCGTACGCAGTGCCAGCACGGTCATCGTGAACGGCTCGCCGGTGTTGCTCGGGTCCGCCCGACCCAGCGCCAGAAAATCGGCCAACGGCAAGTCCAGCCGGCGGATGTAGGAGCCGAGGTATCGCTCCATCATCTCGGCTGGAAAGCGGTCATGGCCCGCCGGCACCGGCGTATGGGTGGTGAAGACGAGTCCCGCCGCGGCGGCCTCACGCGCCTCGGCGAACGACAGGCCATGGCTCTGCATCAGCTGGCTGGTCCGCTCCAGAGAGAGGAAAGCCGAATGACCCTCGTTCATGTGATAGACCATCGGATGGATCCCCAACGCTTCGAGGGCGCGGCAGCCGCCGATCCCCAGCAAGATCTCTTGCTTGATCCTCATCTCGAGGTCGCCGCCGTATAGCTGGTCGGTAATGTCGCGGTCCTCCGGGCTGTTCGCCGGTATGTTCGTGTCCAGCAGATAGAGAGGCACGCGCCCGACTTGCGCGCGCCACACCTGGGCGACGACGGCTCGGCCGGGTAGCTCGACGGCGACCGAAACCGGCGTCCCGTCGCGTCGGCGCTCCAGGAAGAGGGGCAGGGTGTAGAAGTCGTTGTCCTCGTAGATCTCCCGCTGCAAACCCGCCTCGTTGAGGCGCTGGCGGAAGTAACCCTGCTGGTAGAGGAGACCGACGCCGACCAGCGGTAGACCGATGTCACTGGCCGATTTCAGATGGTCACCGGCGAGGACGCCCAGACCGCCGGCGAAGATGGACAGACACTCGCTGACCCCGAACTCGGCGGAGAAGTAGGCCACCAGCTTACCGTCCGCCGCTCCAACCTTGCGGCTGTACCAGGTGGAGTCGCTGGTCAGGTACTCGGTGAAGAAGCGATAAACGCCGTCCAGGTGATTCAGAAAGCCTTCGTCCGAGACGGCCGCCTCGAGTTGTGCCTGATCGATCGTCCCCAGCATGAGTACCGGATTGTGGCCGGTCCGCTCCCAGAGATCGCTGTCCAGCCGCCGGAACAGCTCGATCGTGGCATGGTCCCAAGCCCAGCGGAGGTTGTAGGCCAGTTCGCGCAAGCCCTCGAGTCGTACGGGCAGCGTCGGAGAGACGGTGAAGTTGCCGATCGGCCTCACGGACGAATCCCCTGTTATTAGAGTGAACGAAACCCGGATTACCATAAACACTATCATCCTCGGGCGAAAGCGGATACGGGCGTGGAGCGGCTGTCCAACTGCAGTTGCAACCTTTTCGCGAGATCCGTCATCCAACGGATATAACTCTCGTTTAGTTAGAGTAGGTAACCGAGAGAAATGCGAGGACGCCCGGTGAGAGAGAACTCCGATCTGATCAAGGGTACGCTCGACATGCTCATCTTGAAGACCCTGTCGCTGGAGCACATGCACGGCTGGGGGATTCAGGAGCGCATCCAGCAGACTTCCGGCGAGTTGCTTCGCGTCCAGCAGGGGTCGCTCTACGCCTCGCTGCACCGGCTGACGCGCGAGGGCTGGATTCGATCGTACTGGGCCGAGACACCCAACAACCGGCGAGCGCGCTACTACGCGCTCACCAAGGAAGGGAAGCAGCGGCTCGGCATAGAGGCGGAGCGCTGGAAGCGGCTCTCGACGGGCGTCACGCGTGTGCTGGCATTGAGCTCCTGATCAGTCGCGGTGATATCGGCCGCGTTGAACGGCGCAACAGCTTTCGAGCGATGCGTTGAAGCGTCGCCACGCAGCACACGATCCTGACCGGCCTTGCAAGGGAGAGATCCATGCGTTGGCTCAAAGACATCCGATTCCGTATTCGCGTCCTCCTGTTCC
>JASFLD010000196.1:0-7506 GCA_050118275.1 Gemmatimonadales bacterium | reverse complement strand
TTACTCACCGCTAGGCTGGCTCGTTCGCTGTGGCCGGATCGTGAGTGGCCGGCCATCGGCGCTCCGTGGATACTGCTGGGCACGATCATCTGGTCGGTCTACGGCACGCTGGTCCTGTTCGATTCTCTCGTGGCCTTCGTCACTTTGCTCGCGTTTCTGGGCCTCATTCGAGTATCGCGGCGGGGAGGGATCGGCGGTTGGTTGTTGGTCGGGGTCGCCATAGGTCTCGGGATTCTCGCCAAGGGGCCGGTGGTTCTCGTCTTCGTTGGTCCGCCGGCGCTACTGGCCCCGTGGTGGGCTGAGGCGCCAGCCTTGTCGTGGCGTCGCTGGTATGGCGGACTTGCCGCAGCCGTTGCGCTGGGTGTCGCGATCGCGCTGGCGTGGGCACTTCCGGCGGCACGGGCGGGCGGGCCCGAATACGCCTCGCGGATCCTGTGGTATCAGACGGCGGGCCGCCTATCGGGATCCTTCGCGCACGCGCGCCCGATCTGGTGGTATCTCCCTCTCTTACCGGCGATCCTCTTCCCTTGGTCGGTGAGTCCAACGGTTTGGCGTGGGATGAGTCGGTTGGCGCGATCGGCCGGGGATGGTGGCCTCCGTTTCTGCCTCGCTTCGCTGATCCCCAGCTTCGTTCTATTCTCGCTGATCAGCGGCAAGCAAATCCATTACCTGCTGCCGCTGTTTCCTGTGGCCGCCGTGCTCGCGGCTCGGAGCTTGGATCAGGACGGACAGACGGCGCGGTGGTTGGACCGACTCCCGCCCGCGCTGGCGTTAATGGCGGTGGCGCTGGCGATGGTCATCCTGCCGCGGCTGGGAGAGATGATGCCGCGGTTAAGACAGGAACTCCCGGTCGCGCTTTCGCAGGTGTCGCCTGTTTGGGGCGTGTTGCTGTTGGCGATCGGGGTCGCGCTCGTGGCGGTCCGTTGGAGAGGCTTGTGGGTTCCTGCCCTCTCGCTGGCGAGCGTCCTCTGGCTGGTGGTCCTGCACATCGGCGTGATGAACGTGATGGCATCGAACTACGATGTACGCCCGGTGGCGCAGAGGATAAGTGAGTGGCAGGAGGAAGGTCGAGCCATCGCGAACGCTGGGAAGTACCACAGCGAGTTCCAGTTCCTGGGCCGGTTGGAGCGGCCGGTGCAACAGATCGAGCTTGGCGATGCGCCGGCGTGGATGCTGGCCCATCCACGGGGCAAGGTCATCGCGTATCACGAGTCGTGGCCGTTGAAGGCCGGCGCCGAGCCCGACTTCACCCAGCGGTATCGGGGGCGGGTTCTGGCTGTCTGGGGTGAACGCGCCGTGCTGGGAGCGCCTGCCTGGCCACCGCGTCCGCTGACACGCTGATCGAGGCGCGTGCTGCCCTCGACTATCAGCGGAATTCGCGTCCAGCGGAATTCGCGTCGGTCGAACGTCGGCGAGCGGCTGAAGGGCGGCTCGAACCGAAGTGGATGAAGAAAAGCTGGTCTGCTGGGGTCGGTCGCAGCATCTTGTGTAATAGGGACCGGGCGGGACGTCTTAATCAATAGAGAACGAAATCGGCGCGTTGCCACCGAGCGCGCACCGTGCCCCGCGAGGAGGTGGTCCGTATGATGGCCCACGTAACATCCGGTACCGGTCGGACGGCGAACGACCGCTTCAAGCAGTCGTTCGGCGGCTGGGTTTGGGGGAGCGTGACGCTAGCAGCGGTATTCCATTTCGCGCTGTTCGAGTGCTTCCCCACGCTGACGGCGGCGGATCTCGGTCGAGATAGACCCGATGTCATCGATTTGCTGCCACTGCCGCCGGACATCGACATCCCGGAACCCCCGCCCGAGATTCCTCATCCCAAGGTCCCCATGCCGGGCAGCAGCGAGTTAGACGAGAGTCTGACGATCCACCCGACGACGCTGATCGAGAACCCCGTCAAGGACCTGCCGCCGCCACCGGCAGAGGGAGTCGCGACGCCATCGCGCTTCGTCCCGTACACGGTCAGTCCCGAACTGAAGGACCCGGGAGAGGCTTTCCGTATCGTCCAGCGCAAGTATCCGCCTCTGCTCAAGGCGGCCGGCATCGGTGGCCGCGTCACCGTGTTGGCCCACGTCGACACGCTGGGCCGAGTGATCGAGGCTGAGCTGGCGGTCAGCTCGGGCAATCCGGCACTGGACGACGCCGCACGGGAAGCGGTGAAGCTGTTCCGGTTCATCGCGGCGTTGAACCGCGATCGGAAGGTCTCGGTGTGGGTGCGGCAGGTGATCGTCTTCGAGGTCAAGTAGCGGACGGCGCGTCGTGGAGGGCCGCTTCGTCTGCCGGCTGGTCTGGCTCCTCGCCGTAGCGCTACCGAGTTGTCACGGGCCCGACACCTCGCAGCCGCCGGCCGGGCTGGCACGGGCGGCCCTCGACAATCCGGGCTTCGCGTGGACTGAAACCTCAGCGCCGGGTTTGCGGGTGTACTTCCTACCGAACAGCTACGCCTGGCAGCATCGGGATAGCCTGGTCCAGGCGACGCGACGGGCGCGGGAGCACGACCTCGGCCTGTTGGGCGCTGATCACTTCGCCGCTCCCATCGATGTGTTCTACATCGAGAGCCGCGCGCAGATGGACTCGCTGGTCGGCTATCCGGTGACGGGATTCGCACATCGGGACGGCCGGGCGGTCTTCCTGGTGACTAACCCGACGTGGCGCGCCTTCGAGCGGCACGAGCTGATGCACGTGCTGGCGCACCATATCTGGGGACCGGCGGCGGAACCGAGTGCGTGGATTTCGGAGGGGCTGGCGCAGTTCGCCGATGGGCGCTGTGCGGGTTACTCGAACCACGCCGTCGCCCGCGCCATCGTCGAGGCGCAGGGCGCCATCCCGCTGGATACGCTGGTGTGGCGGTTTCGCGAGTTCGATGACCTGAGTGCCTACCTGCAGGCCGCCAGCATGGTCGGCTGGATCTATGAATCGCGCGGGCGCGACGTTGTCAAAGAGATCTGGATGTCGGGACTCGATGCGCTGACCGCGCGGCTCGGCATGTCTCCCGGCGAAATCACCAGCGGTTGGCGCGACTGGGTCGGGCGGACCGCCGCTCGTGTGCCCGCCGCCGATGTTGCCAAGATCCAAGATCGGGGTTGCGGCTGAGTCATTTCCACCGTCCTGACGCACGTCAGTGGCCATGGGACGAACTCCGATTGCGGCATGGGGAGGACTCGAGGCGAGTGGTCGGGCCAGAACGAGTCGTCGAACCGTCGACTGGTCCATCGCTCGATAGTCGAACAAGGTGTTTTGCTCCTGATCACGGGGTGCCACCGATGTCGAACGCTGTCACAGAAGCTCTAGCTTTCGATCAGCCGGACAACGCGTGGACTTCGGCGCGATGCTGCGAGGGGTTGAAAGAAGCCGTGTGGTTCCGCGAGACGTTCGAGGAATCGCAATCGTATGCCGATGAGAAACTGAAGACCCAGTCGTCGAGCGAGCTGGGCAGCATGCACGTTCGCCGTTCTTGATGTCGTCGCTGGTGGTGCCACAATCCGCAACAGTGACTATCAAAATGTTGAGGTGACAGGGTAGATGGAACTCTTCCTGGTTCAGCATGGCGAAGCGAAGTCCAAAACCGAAGATCCCGACCGCCCGCTGACCGACCGCGGCGTCGAGACGGTGCGGCGGATGGCGGCCTGGGCGTTGCAAGCGGGCATCACGGTCGCTCAGATTCGCCACAGCGGCAAGCGACGCGCCGAGCAGACGGCCGAGATCTTTGCCGAACATCTGAATCCCGCCAGCGGCGTGATCGCGACGGAGGGCCTCGGACCTAATGATGATGTCCGTGCCGTCGCGGACAAGCTCACTAGCGAGATGGGACCGCTGATGCTGGTCGGCCACCTGCCGTTTCTCAGCCGCTTGGCCGGCCTTCTCCTGACCGGCGAGCCGGAAGCGGTTGTTGTTCGCTTCAGAAACGCCGGCGTCGTGGGGCTGCGGCGTGAGGCTGAGCCCTGGTCGCTTGACTGGGCAGTGCCGCCCGAGTTGTTGATGTGATGTATCGACGGGCGCCGTTACGGCTTACCGGCGGTGAGCCTCGCGGTGGTACGGGCGCAAAACTGCCGCACGTGAACTTTCGATCCGGTTGGGGAGACTGAGAATGCAGCGTTCACCTCGGGTATTGGATCTTGAATGGGGTCGCGTCCGCGTGGAGGGCTGCGAGCGGCCGTACAAGGATGTCAAGCTCTTTCCGGGAGGAGCGCGGGAGTGGGATTGGAACGAGACCGGCACCCACCATCAACCGGGCATCCAACCCGCCGACGTCGAGGAGCTGTTGGAGAATGGTGCGGCGGTGTTGGTGTTCGGGGTAGGGGTGTATGAGCGTCTGGGCGTCAGTCGTGAGACCTTCCAGCTACTGAAGGAGCGCCGCGTAGCGGTGGAGGTCCACCAGACTGAAAAGGCGGTGCGCGTTTACAACGAGCTATCGGAGCGAGAAGCGGTCGGCGCCCTCGTGCACTCCACCTGCTGACACCCTATAGACAGGTTCCACATCTTGTATGGTCGAGTCATGGGCGGAATCACTTGCCGATGGCACGGGTGGTGGAATGCCGGTTCCTCGCCGGGATCTCCACGCAGGAAACGGCGGAGTCTTTGCGCGTGTCCCCTCGGACGGTGGAGGGAGAATGGGCCCGAGCTCGCGGCCGGATGTCAGCCTTCGGCGGAGCGGGCGGCTCTACCGTCGTAGGGTGAAACCAGGCGTCGTAGGGTGACACCAGACGGACAGCGGCGGAATCAGCGATCGGAAGCGAGCGCGGCCAAGCGCTGCCTTGCTCGATCCACGAGGTGGCGCAGATCGGGGTCGCAGTCCGCCCAAAGTTCGACGAAGCGCGCATAGTGCCGGCGCGCTTCAGCCAGCTGGCCGAGCCGTTCGTATATCTCGGCCCGCCTGAGGTGCGAGGTGGCGAGGAAGACGAAGTCGTACATCGAGATCTGCTCGAACGACCCGTACCAGCGGAGTGCTTCGTCCAGTCGTCCTTCTTCCTCCAGAAGCATCGCACGCAGATACCGCTGCAGCGATCCAGAATAGTAGGGCGAGCGGAACCCGTTCTGATAGAAGGACTGCATTCGCGCGGCTTCGAGCGCCTCCAGTCCGGCGGCCGATTGACCGCGCGCCATAGCGACATAAGCCACCACGCCAAGCGCGAGGTCTTCGGCGAGCGACGGCGACCACTCGGGACTCCGCAATTGCCGTAACTGGTCGGCGTAGCGTTGCGCCGACGAGTAGTCGCCCAAGCGGGCACTCAATATGCCGAGCAGAAACGTTCGTACGTGCGGGTGGATCTCGTCGTGCGCTCGTATGTATCCGCTTGGATGACTGCTGGACGATGCGGTCTGGGGGTCGAGTTCCTGAATACGTCGACGCAGCGCGTGGAGTTCTTGCTCACCGGTCGGTATGAACGGCAGGATCGAGAAGAAAGCTTCGAACTCGGTGGCGCGATAGGCGTCGAAGCGGCTCGCCGCGGCCATCGCCGTCGCCGCGTCCTCGAACCGACCTTGCGCCGCCATCGTGTAGGCCCGGTAGATATGGCCTAACGCCCGCATTGCCGGCGCACGCTCCTCCTCGGTGAGCAGGCCGGCAAGCTTTCTTCCGACCTCGAGATCGAGGGCGATGACGGGAACGTAGGCCACCGTCACGAGCAGTGCCGGGTCGGAAGCTCGCCTCAGCTGGGCCAGAGCCCGCGCCTGGGCAGTCGAGTCGCCGATGACGAAAGCACGTAACGCCGTGATCTCGGCGGCACGGTCGGCGTCGGGATTCACCGCGAGGAAGCGATCGACCAGTGAGTCGAGTTCCTGATACCGGCCCTCGACCGCGGCGATACGTGCAAGGTGTGTGATGGAGCTGACGTGGTCCGGCTCGTAATACAAGACGCGCTGGAACGCCTCTCGCGATCGGGCGATCGAACGTCCCAGAGCCGGAGCATAATGGAAGAGCACCTCACCCAATTGGAACCACGCCTCCACATCGTCGGGATAGCTGCCGACGATGGCCCGGTACTGCCGTTCCGCCGTGTCATGGTCACCCAGCCGTGAGGCCACGCTTCCCTCCAGGAGACGACGGTCGCGCTCGGACAGCCGGCCACCATGCGCGAAGGCTCTTTCGGCTGCCATCGCCACCAGGTTGTCCCGGGTGAGCCACTCGTACGCCACACTCAAGCGGTACCAAGCGAGCGCGAAGGAGGAATCGACGGTGACGGCGCGCTCGAATGCTTCGTCGGCTTCCAGGTACTGGCCCGACCGCAAGGCTCGTTCTCCCTGCAGATAATCTTTCAGCGCCGCCAGCGAGTCCGTGGTCACCGCCGCGATGCGGGCGACCGGATCACCGCGTCCGGCGCCGGTGCTGAGCAGCAGTCTTGCCGCGACGTCGTCCACCATCTCGAACAGGTCATGGGCGCTTCCGTCGGCCGTGGCCTCGGCGATGGCTTCGATGCCGCCGTCGGCGTCGTAGAGAGAAGCATCGAGCTGCAGCCGGTCGCCGACCTCGAGCACGGCACCGAGGACGAAATAGTCCGCCTGCAAGCGGCGAGCGATGGCGCGACCGCGTTGTGGGGTGGGCGTGGCGTCAGCGTCGCGGCTCAGCAGTGCCAGCACCGCGCGTGGATCGACGCTGCGCAACTCGCCGGCGACGTCCAGTTTCCTGCTCAGTACATCCACCATCCCTTCGCCCAAGTAGTCGTGCGCACCGGTGCCACGAACCGTGAAGGGCAGCACGACGACGCGGGCCGACGACGCGTCCGCGGTGTCGATCACGATCTCGTCGACCGGACCACGAGCCAGGATCCACCAGCCGCTGCCGACCATCAGCGCCGCGAAGGCCAGCGCCGCGATGCCGGCCAGCCACCGCTTGCCTCGGGGCTGCGCTGCGATCTCCTCCAGTTCGCCGCTGAGCGCCGGTGCCTCGCGTTTGACGCCTTGTCCGGTCAACTCGTAGGCCCAGGCTAGCGCGACGGCGAAGGGGAATCCGAGCAGCGCGATCACGACCAGCAGGGTCAGGGCGCGCTGGGGCAGTCCGAGACTGGGAAGGATGATATCGGCGCCCTGCAGGACGGCGAAGGCGACGGCGCCGTAGACCGCCGCGACCTGGAAAACACCGCGGCGCTTCAGTTCGGCGAAGAACCTCCGGTGCCGCAGAACGGAGGGCGGTTCCATCAGGCGCCGCTTCTGCGGAGAATCGACCGACCCGCCGATGGACGGGCCGCGCGGAAGAACCGCATCCGGCGGAGGCTAATCATGGCACGAAAGATGACAGAGCGGGTCGGAGCGATCAAGCGACGACTATGAGAACTCCAATGTCAGCAGGCCGCGCAATCCGACCACGACGGCGTTGGCGACCGCCGGGTTCGTGCCCGGATTGATGACCCACTGGAGGTCGGGTTGCAGCTGGACCTGCGTGGTCAGGTACAGGTTGTAGCTGAGCTCGATGGTCGTTTCCGCCCGCTCGTGTGGCTGACGCTGGGCTGCCCTCGCATCCATGAACGGGGTGCCGTTCCGGGCGTGAGCGACGCCGACCCCCAACTG
>JASFLD010000195.1:0-7507 GCA_050118275.1 Gemmatimonadales bacterium | reverse complement strand
AGTGACGGACAACTCGGGAGCGAAAGAGGCTCTCTGCATCCGTGTTCTTGGTGGAAGCAGGCGACGCTACGCTAGGATGGGTGACATCATCGTCGTGACCATCAAGGATGCGTTGCCTGCGAGTACGGTCAAGAAGGGTGAGGTTACCAAGGCGGTAGTGGTTCGCACCGCACGAGAGCAGCGGCGCAAGGATGGCTCGTACATCCGGTTCGATGACAATGCAGCGGTACTGATCAACGATCAGGGCGAGCCGCGGGCGACGCGCATTTTCGGGCCCGTTGGCCGGGAGCTCAGAGACAAGCGATTCATGAAGATCGTGTCCCTGGCGCCCGAGGTCGTGTAAACCATTTGGAATATTAGAGATGCAGGTTCGGCGCGGAGATCAAGTCGCGGTTATCGCCGGCAACTTCAAGGGGTCCGAGGGGCGGGTTCTACGGGTGATTCCCAAGGAGCGCCGAGTGGTCGTCGAGGGGATCAACATGCGTAAGCGACATCAACGTCCTTCGCAGGCGAACCCCGAGGGTGGAATCGTGACGTTTGAAGCGCCGATCGATGTCTCGAACGTGATGCTGGTGTGTCCGCACTGCAAGACGCCGACTCGCGTGCGCAGGCGGGTGGGTCCGGATGGGACGGTGGAGCGACTTTGCAGGCGTTGCGATACGGCGGTCCCGACGACGGAAATCAAGACGTAGGGGAAGTCGCTGTAAGATGAGACCGAGACTGTATGAGCATTACCTGGAAACGGTTCACCCGAAGCTCACCAAGGAATTCGGGTATCCGAATGTGCACCAGGTTCCCAGGTTGGAGAAGATCGTAATCAACGTCGGCGTCGGTGAGGGCTCGCGTGATCCGAAGCTCTTGGATTCCGTCGTCGAGGTCTTGACGGTCATCACCGGGCAGCGACCCATCGTCAACCGGGCGCGAAAGGCGATTTCTAATTTCGGCCTGCGGGAAGGCATGCCGGTCGGTGTGAGCGTGACGCTGCGCGGGGACCACATGTACGAGTTCTTGGATCGCTTCATCAACATCGCGGTGCCGAGGATTCGCGACTTCCGCGGCCTGCCGACGCGCTCGTTCGACGGGCGTGGCAACTATACCGCGGGCATCAAGGAGCAGGTGATCTTTCCGGAAGTCGATTACGACCGGATTCAAAAGATCCACGGAATGGACATCACGTTCGTCACCACGACGGACAAGGACGATGAAGCGCTGGCGCTGCTGCGGGACTTGGGTATGCCGTTCCGCGGGGTAGAGCCGGTGATCGTCTGAGTACACATGAACCTGGCAAGCGACTGGTAGACGCGAATGGCGCGCAAAGCTCTGATTGAGAAGACAAAGAAGAAGAAGAAGTTCGGTGTGCGCGAGTACCACCGGTGTCGGCGGTGCGGCCGGGCTCGTGCGTACATCCGCAAGTTCGGACTCTGTCGGATTTGCTTCCGGAACCTGGCGCTCGAGGGTGAGATCCCCGGGGTACGGAAGGCCAGTTGGTAGACCTGTGAGAGCGTGTTAGGTAAATCACGATGACGATGAATGACCCGATTGCGGATATGCTGACGCGCGTTCGCAACGCGTTACACGCGGGCCACCGGCGCGTCGACGTGCCGGTCTCGCGTATCAAGGTGGAGATCGCGAAGAAACTGGTGGAGGCACACTTCATCGATAGCGTAAAGTTGATCGATGACGGGAAGCATGGCTGGCTACGGCTGTACCTGAAGTACACACCGGAAGGCAAGCCGGTGATTCGCGAGCTGCGACGCGTATCGCGGCCGGGCCGGCGAGCCTATGTGGGTCGGACGGAGATCCCGCATTTGCGCGGGGGACTCGGCCTGGCCATCCTCTCGACGAGCCGTGGAGTTCTCACCGACCGTGAGGCGCGAGCCGCCGGTGTCGGTGGAGAGCTGATCGCGGTGGTGCACTGAGGCGGCGGAGCGGGAAAGATGTCTCGAGTTGGCAAGAAAGCGATCCTCGTACCCGAGGGCGTCTCGGTAACCATCGATTCGGGTCACGTGAAGGTCAAAGGCCCGAAGGGCGAGATCGAACGGCAGTTCGATCCGGCGATGGAGATTAGACAGCAAGATGGCGAGCTGTACGTCAATCGGCCCAGCGATCGACGTGACCATCGTGCGTTGCATGGCCTGACGAACGCCCTGCTGACAGCGATGATCGCCGGCGTCACGGAAGGCTTCCAGAAGAAGTTGGAGATCGTGGGCGTCGGCTATCGCGCAGAGTCGCAGGGTAAGGCGCTGCGCTTCCATCTCGGTTATTCCCACCCGATCACCTACGAACCTCCCGGGGGGATCACGTTGGCGTTGGAATCGCCCACGGTCATCGCAGTATCGGGTGTGGACAAAGAGAAGGTCGGGCAGGCGGCGGCGGAGATTCGCTCGTTTCGGCCCCCGGAGCCTTACAAGGGCAAAGGGGTGAGGTACAGGGGAGAGCACGTCCGGCGAAAGGCCGGCAAGACGGCAATCTGATGTCGATACTCAAGCTCAAGCGAAAGAAGCCGAAAGGGAAATCGGCCAATCGGGTCGTGGCCCGGCAGCGTCGCCATGCCCGTATCCTGAAAAGAGTGCGCGGGACCTCGGAACGTCCGCGCTTGGTCGTGCGACGGACGTTGCGTCATATGGATGCGCAGCTGGTCGATGACGACCGGGGCGTGTGCATCGCCGGGATCTCCACGCGATCGAAGGAAGTCCAGTCAAAATTGGAAGATGATAAGCGCAAGTCGGCGCAGAGTCGGATCGCCGGCCAACTCATGGCCGAGCGGGCCAGGGCGAAAGGGATCGAACGCGTCGTCTTCGACCGCGGAGGCTACGTGTACCACGGACGCGTACGGGCCTTCGCCGAGGGCGCACGCGAAGGAGGGCTTAAGATCTAGTGGCCACTGAGCGGGAAGGCAGAGAAGGAAGAGGGCGACGGGAGCGGCGTGAGGCGCGCGTTCGAGAGTCGAAGGCGCGGGATCGCGAGAGCGAGCTCGTCGAGAACGTCATCTACATCAACCGCGTCGCGAAGGTCGTCAAAGGTGGACGGCGGTTTTCGTTTACCGCCCTCGTGGCGGCCGGGGATCAGCAGGGTCGGGTCGGCACGGCGTTGGGCAAGGCCAATCAGGTCGCGGAGGCGATCCGCAAGGGCTTCGAGCAGGCGCGGCGGCAGATGATCGAGGTGCCAGTCGTGCGGCACGGCACGATACCGCACGAGATACTTGGCGCTCACGGCTCGGGGAAAGTGCTGCTTCGTCCGGCGGGCCCCGGCACGGGCGTAATCGCTGGCGGACCCGTTCGCGCCGTTCTCGAGTGCGCTGGCATCCAGGATATCCTGACGAAGAGCCTGGGGTCCAACAATCCCATCAATATGGTGCGCGCTACCATGGACGGATTGAGCCGGCTCGTGACGCCGGAGAAGGCGGCGTGGGAGCGGGGTATCCCGGTGGAAGAGCTGTTGGGAGGCCGCCGTGGATAAGCTGAAGGTCCGTCAGGTAAAGAGTGGGCTGGGTGCCCCTTCCAAGGTCCGGCGCACGCTGCAAGCGCTGGGGCTGAGGCACCAGCGCAGCGTGATCAAACCGGACAATCCGGCGGTGCGAGGCATGATCTTCCGAGTGAAGCACTTGGTGGAGGTAGAAATGGCTTCGCGCGACGATGAGAAGGGAGCCTGATGTCGATGGCTCGTTTGGATTCGATCAGACGTCCAAAGGGACTGAAGCGGAGCTCGAAGCGCGTCGGCCGTGGCCCGGGAACCGGTCTCGGCAAGACGTCAGGCCGCGGGCACAAGGGTCACAAAGCTCGCTCGGGTGGATCCACCAAGCCGCGCTTCGAGGGTGGCCAGATGGCGCTGCAGCGCCGGCTGCCGAAGCGAGGCTTCCGACCTTACCGACGTGTGGAGTATCAGGTCGTCAACGTCCGTGATCTGGAGCGGGTCGCCGGCGATAATGCCACGCCCGAGACGATGAAGGCGGCCGGCCTGATCGCTTCGCTGCGTCGGCCCGTCAAGATTCTCGGGTACGGTCAGTTGGGCCGCGCCCTCGAGGTCACGGCTCACGCTTTCAGCGGCGTCGCGCGGGAGAAGATCGAGAATGCGGGTGGAGGAGTGAGCGAGGCCGAGTAATGGCGAACCCGATTCAAAACCTCCTGCGCGCCCCAGAGCTCAAGCAAAAGCTCCTGTTCACCCTCCTCTGCCTGGCGATCTATCGCCTCGGGGCGCACATCACCGTGCCCGGCGTGGATGTTGTCGCCTTGCGGGATCTGGCGAGCCAGCTGCAGGGTACGCTGTTCGGGCTGTATGACATGTTCGTGGGCGGCGGGCTCCAGCGTGCGACCATCTTCGCGCTGGGCATCATGCCGTATATCTCCGCCAGCATCATGTTTCAGCTCTTCGCCGCCGTCTTCCCCACCATCGAGAAGATGCAGAAGGAAGGGGAAGAGGGTCGGAAGCGGCTGAACCAGTGGACACGGTATGTGACGGTGCTGCTGTGTATCGTGCAGGGCTATGCCTACGCGATATTCCTCGAGAGCCAGAGCGGCGTGCAGACGCCGATCGTTCCGGCGGCGGGGATCGGCTTCCGCCTCATCACGGTGCTGACGCTGACTACCGGCGGTGTGTTCATCATGTGGCTCGGCGAGCAGATCACCGAGCGCGGCATTGGCAATGGCATGTCATTGCTGATCTTCTTTTCGATCCTCGAGGGGTTTCCGAACGCGGTGGCGCGTTCGGTGGAGGCCGTCTCCGTCGGGACCATCAGCGCCTTCAAGTTGGTCGCGCTGTTGGCCGTGATGGTGGCCGTGATCGCGGGAACGGTAGCCGTGACGATGGCAGCACGGAAGATCCCCGTTCAGATACCCAGAAAGGTCGTCGGGCGGGGGCGAATCCGCGAGGGTCAGAAGTCCTTCATCCCCTTGCGGGTCAACTCGGCGGGCGTGATGCCGATCATCTTCGCGCAGGCCATCATCGTGGTGCCGGGTACGTTGTCCTCGTTTTCGAACATCCCGTTCCTGACCGAAGTGTCGTCGCTGTTCCAGCCTGGTAACACGTTGTACTATGTCACCTACACGATACTTATCGTCTTCTTCACCTACTTCTATACGGCGATCATCTTCAACCCTGTCGACCTGGCCGAAAACCTGAACAAGCAGGGTGCTTTCATTCCGGGGGTGAAACCGGGCGCGAGGACGGCGGAGTATATCGATTACGTGCTTTCGCGCATCACCCTGCCTGGGTCACTCTTTCTCGCCGCGATCGCGCTGGTGCCGTTCCTGATCTTTTCCTGGTTCGACATTCAGCTCTTCTTCTTCGGTGGCACCGCACTGTTGATCGTGGTCGGGGTGGCGTTGGACACCGTTCAGCAGATGCAGCAGCATCTGCTGCTACGCCACTATGAGGGGTTCATGAAGAAGGGCCGGGTCAAGTACCGCGGCCGGCAGCGGTACATGTAAGTGGCGTCAGGCGAATGACTTGCGAGCTGAGAGAATGAGGATCGTGCTGTTGGGACCGCCGGGAGCGGGCAAGGGCACCCAGGGAGAGCGACTGGCGAGCCGTTGTCGGGTGCCCAAGTACGCGACAGGCGACATCCTGCGGGACGCAGTTCGACGCGACACGTCGCTCGGACGCGAGGCGAAGCGGTACATGGATGCTGGGGAACTCGTCCCGGATGACGTGGTGATCGGCCTGGTGGACGAGGCGCTCGAAGCCCCTGCGTCGCAAGACGGATTCATCCTGGATGGCTTTCCACGCACGGTCGCGCAGGCCGAACGTCTGGCAGTGCTGCTCGAGAAGCAAGGTCGCGATCTGGAGGGGGTCGTGTATTTCGACGTCCCGGAAGAGGAGTTGGTACAGCGGTTGTCGGGACGTCGCGTCTGTTCCGTCTGTGGAGCGGTCTACAACGTCCACACGGATCCTTCCGCGGCCGGCGGCTCGTGTGAGGCGTGCGGCGGTCAGTTGGAGATCCGTGACGACGACAAGGAAGAAACTGTCCGTCGGCGGCTGCGGGTCTATAGAGAAAGCACAGAACCGCTACTCGACTGGTACCGGGAGCACCCCGCGCCGCTGCTTGAAGTGGAGGCTGTGGGCTCGGTCGATGAGGTGTATGAGCGGTTGGTGAGCGCGGTGGGGTGCGAGTGATCACGCTGAAGACCGACCGGGAGATCGAGCTGATCGCACACGCCTGCGAGATCGTCGCAGATGTGCTCGATCGTATCGGGGAGCATGTTCGACCGGGGGTCAGCACGGCGCAACTCGACGCTTGGGCCGAAGAGCGGATCCGCAGCTTCGATGGCGCGCTTCCGGCGTTCAAGGGGCTGTATGGATTCCCGGCCACGCTATGCACGAGTATCAATCATGAGGTAGTGCACGGGATACCATCGCCGGAGCGCATTCTTCGAGAAGGCGACATCGTCAGCGTGGACGTTGGCGTGTGTTACAAGGGCTACTATGGCGACGGAGCGGTAACCCTGTCGGTCGGGGAAGTCGAGCCTGTGATCGAGCGGCTCCTGGAGGTGACTCAAGAGGCGTTGCAGCGCGGGATCTCTGTGGCGCAACCCGGTGGTCATCTCGGCGACATCAGTGCTGCGATCGAGAGGGTAGGTGCTCGGGCCGGTTGCGGTGTGCCGCGGGAACTCACCGGACATGGCATCGGCAGTCGGCCCCACGAGGATCCGCAGGTCCCGAACTACGGACGACCGGGCGAGGGCATCCGCCTGCAGCCGGGCCTGGTGATCGCGATCGAGCCGATGTTCAACCTCGGTGGACGTGAGATTGAGACCTTGGGCGATGACTGGACGGTCGTTACCGCGGACGGCACGGTTTCGGCTCACTTCGAGCACACGGTGGCCATCTTGCCAGACGGCCCCCGCATTCTGACGGCCGTGCCGCTGCGGGCGGGCTGAAGAGGTATTGGACGTTTGGCGAAGGAAGACTCGATCCAGATGACCGGGACGGTCATGGAAGCGTTGCCCAACGCCATGTTTAGAGTACAGCTGGAGAATGGCCACGAGATCACCGCCCACATCTCTGGCAAGATCCGGATGCACTATATCCGTATCCTGCCGGGCGATAAAGTACAGGTCGAGTTGTCGCCCTATGACCTGAGTAGGGGCCGGATCACGTATCGCTACAAATGATCTAGGGCGACGCGATCGGAACCGCTGCTGGGATTGGCATTGAAATTGGGAATGGATGGGATAGCTTAAAGGGCTAACCCCAAAGCTGGAGCACGGAACGTAGTGAAAGTAAGGTCGAGCGTCAAACGGATATGCGAGCACTGCAAGCTGATTCGGCGGCGAGGAGTCGTCCGGGTCATTTGCAGCCGAAACCCCAAGCACAAACAGCGGCAAGGGTAGTTACACAATGGTACGTATTGCTGGCGTCGATCTGCCGAACAATAAGCGACTCGAGGTGGCGCTGACCTACATATACGGCATTGGCCCCTCCGTGTCCAAGAAGATCCTCGACTCGGCGAGCGTCAATCCCGACACGCGTGTCCATGCATTGTCGGACGAGGACTTGAACAAGATCCGCC
>JASFLD010000194.1:0-7513 GCA_050118275.1 Gemmatimonadales bacterium | reverse complement strand
ATCTGGTACTCGAAGTCCTTGCCGGCCGCTTTGAGGGCCTGGACCAGGTGCTCGACCTCGATGACGTTGACGTCCTCGTCGGAGACGTTGCCGTGGATGCGGACCGGGCGGGTCAGCTTCTCGACATTCCAAACCGGCGAGCGGCGCTTGTACTCCTCCAGGTCCTCGCCCGGAGTGGCGCCGATGTGGTAGTCGGCGTCGTAGTAGGCTTGGTAGCGCGGGCCTAGGTAGCCCATGCGTTGCACGAGGTCCGAGACGGGTACGCCGGCAAAACCGACGATGTATTTGTCCGGGTGATCGAACAGGCTGTGTAGCGCGATGAGGCCACCGTGGCTCCAGCCGATGATGCCGACGCGATCCTTGTCGACGCGCGGATGATTGTCGACGACCCAGTCGCGCGCCGCCAGCACGTCGCCCACCTCTTCGCCACCGTAGTCGATGGCTCGATACATCCCCGAGCCGTAGCCGGTGGAGCCGCGGTAGTCGGGTGCCACGACTATGTAACCCTGGGCGATCAGCTCGCGCACGATGCGGCTGTGGTATGTGGTGAAGTCGGCGTGCACGCCGCCGTGCGGCAGCACGAGGAGCGGCAACTTGCGGCCACCAAAGTCCTCGCGCGGCGTGAAGACGTAGGTGTAGAACTTGAACGGGTTGCCGGGCCCACTGGGCGGCGGATCTGGTTCGTTGGCCAGCGGTGGCCCGTAGATCCGCACCTTCTCGACGACGGCCAGGTCGCCGACGCGATCGAACCAGAGCACGTCGTCGATCAGCTTCTCCAGCACGTCGAGGCGGTGGTTCAGACCCTCGTGCGCCCGGACCAACTGCTCGGCTTTCTCCAACGCTTCTTGGGCCGCTGTTTGGGCCAGAACGGGCGCTGCCGTGACCGGTGACACGAGAATCGTCACGGCCGTGAACAAACGGGATAGACGCATCGCTCCCTCCCTGATTGGCGCCATTCTGCAGACGGTCGGGGTATGCTGGAAGCTCAGGCAAGACGAGGCCGGGTGCAAGGTGGCTTAGCGGCCCGCTCGCGACTGGTGTATCTTCAGCCCTGGGAGCAACTCAGCGACTATTCGGACTACTCGTTGCGGGCAATGAAGCATAGGTTCGACCCGAGCCGGGCCCGGGCTGCGGGTCTTACCAGAATCGCCGGAGGTTTTTCCCGTCGTTCAGCGATCGTCAGGGGTACGTCAGCTGGCGAGCAGGGTCGGATGCTGATCCTCGGCCTCGCCCTCGCCCTCGTGGTCGGCCTCTCGCTCGGTATGCTGGGGGCGGGCGGTTCCATCCTTGCCGTTCCAATTTTCGTCTACGTGCTGGGCTTCGACGCGAAAGAGGCCATCGCCATGAGCCTGGCGGTGGTCGCCGCCACCAGCTTCATCGGGGCGACGCGACACATGCGCGCCGGTAACATCAATCTGCGCGTGGCATTGATCTTCGGTCCCGCCGCCATGGCCGGCACCTATCTGGGCGCGCGCTTCTCCGTCTTCTTCAGCGGCTCGGCGCAGTTGGCGATGTTCGCCGTCATCGTGCTGTCCGCGGCCGGCTTCATGCTGTACGAGCCGAAGTCGGCGCCTAAATCGAAGGCGCTCGCCTTGCGGCGACCGGCGCTGGCCCTGGTCCTGGTGGTCTCGGAGGGACTGGCAGTGGGCTTGGTCACGGGGCTGGTCGGTGTGAGCGGCGGTTTCCTGATCGTCCCGGTCCTGGTCTTGCTGCTCGGCATCCCGATGAAGGAGGCGGTGGGAACCGCGCTGCTGGTCATCTCGCTCAAGTCGGCCACCGGTTTCCTGGGCTACTTGGGACACGTCGATGTCTATTGGGGATTCATCGCCGCGTTCACCGCCATCGCGGTGGCTGGCATCCTGATTGGCGCGCAACTCGTCCGCTACATCGCTCCGCGTGTGCTCAAACGCTTCTTCGCGGTCTTTTTACTCGTAATCGGCATCTGGATTCTCTATCAGAACCGGTCGGTGTTCTAGTCGATCCGACCATGAATCCTAGACTGCCGACACGTCGTGCAGCGAGGGCGACGTCCAGTGTGAGCGTAACTTGGCGTGACTAGGTGATGAAGATGAAGGGCAACGCTATGGAGACGGCGATGAGAATCACGATTATCCATTCGAGGATCTCGAGACGCCGGGCGGAAGCCTCGTCGGTCAGTTTCTGGTAGATGCTCTCCAGCGTGCCAAGCTTGCGCAACGCCGACGCGTCCCAAGCCGCCAGTTGCAGGCGGCGCGCCGTCAGGCCGTACACGCGGCTCAGATACTCTTCGCCGAACACCTTGAGCGCGTTGGAGACCCGCTCGAAGAGGATGGCGCCATCGACCTGCAGTCGGGCGATCTTCCTTACATCGCGGCGGTACGACCGGAGCTTGGCTCTCCAGTTCTCTCCTCTTTGTGACAGGAGCGCGTAGGATTCCTCCAGCGCGGCATCGAGCTGGCGGTCCAGGAAACGCATCTCCAGCAACTGGACGTTGGCGAACTCGATAACCGTGCGCAGGTCATCGACCTCGCGTCCGTACAGCAAGACCGCGTTCCAGTCGAGGACCGCCAGGTCCCATTTGCCGAAGGCGATATTCAGCGCGACGGCGTCACGGGCCTCTTGCTCGGAGATCGATTCGGATTCGGCGCGAAGGATGCGAGCGACGGGACTGGAGTAGGTCGTCAAGAGATCCGTCGGGTCGATGGCGTCGGCGAACTGGGCGACGTGGAAGATGACGTAATCTTCGACGATGTCCGCGATGGCCGGCGCGCCGCGCCCCCCGGTCAGCACACCGCCCAACGCGGCCACCAGCCGGCGCGCCTCGTCCGGCAGACTCTCGTTGTCGTGGATGTCGCCGGCGAGTCCGATCAAGTCCAGCAGCGACCCGGCGAACGGAATCGCGTAGGTCACGGTGACCGCGCCGAAGTCGTAGATCACCACCTCCGCCGCCGGCTGGGTGGGGTGTTCCCCGACGGATATCGGGTCGGCTTTGAGCGATATGACCAGGGGAGCCGGCCGGTACTCGAAGTACTCGAGCGCCCGACGCCGCTTGGTGATCTTCTGTCGGTGAGTAGCGGAGGCGATGCGCTGCTCACAGTCCTGCAGGTCGATATAGGGTGCGACGTCGAAGGCGAAAAGGGCGAGGCAGGTGGCGCGCTCCACACGCAACGAGGATGGGGGCGGACGATCGACGATAGTAGTTTCCATACCCCCGAAAATCAGGCCGCCGTCCGCGGACGTCGTGAGGGCGGCTCTCTGTCGTTGTAGCCATGGGCCGAGACACGCGTCAGGCCGACGGCTGCGCGATTGTCGCGACCATTGTGCAGCCACGGAAGCGTGAGCACCGGCGACTTGCGGCCGGCGAACTGCATGTAACCGCCCTGGGTCGCCCGCACCTCCTCGACGGTGATGAAGGCGTCGGGGTCGTAGTCTCGGATCAGCTCGATCAGTGTGCGGGTGCGCCGACGCGGGAGCACGATCCTCAGCAAGTCGACTTCGCCGTCTCGCCCGCGGCCCTCGATCTCGGTGACGGCGAAGCCGGCCAGCCGGATCGCATTCGCCAGCTGCCCCGCCAGGTTGACCCCCTCGGCTTCGGATCTGCAGACGGCGTGCACGACGCTCAGCCCCAGCGCCAGCCGTCCCTCCAGCCAGACACCGACATAGCTGCCGGTGGCGAACCCGGCGGCGTAACCCAGCAGGTGGAGAATCGAGTCCAGGTGCTGGAGCGCTTGGCCGACCGCGAAGATCCACACGAGAATCTCGAAGAATCCGATGACGGCGGCCAGACCGCGGCGGCCGCGCACGGCGAAGATCATACGCACCGTCGCCATCGAGACATCGACGATGCGCAACAGGAAGATGAGCAGTGCCCCGACGGGGAGGGCGAATAGCTCGCTGAAAGACAATTTCTTCGCTCCCCCTTACGTCGATCCGGCGGCCAGCAGCAGCTTCCGCAGCGACCTGGCGGTCGCATCGCGTTCCTCTTCGCTCAGCGGCGCCAGGATCGTCTCGACCTTCGCCAGGCGGACCGCGATCGCCCTGTCGGCGAGTTCGACTCCGGTCTCGGTGAGCACCACTTGGATTGACCGCCGATCCTGGGTGTCCGAGTTGCGGCGAACGTATCCGGCGGCCTCCAGACGGTCCAGACGCGTGGTCATCGCCCCGGACGTCAACAGGGTCACGTTGCTCAGGTCGGTGGGCGTCAGCTGATAGGGAGGCCCCTGGCGGCGCAGCGCCAGTAGCACGTCGGCGGCCCACGGGGCCAGCCCGAGCGGTCCCAGGGCTTTGCTGTCCTCGCGACTCAACACCTTACAGAGCAGCGAGATACGGCTCGTGATCCCGAGGCCGCTGACATCCAGATCCGGCCGTTCGCGGCCCCACTTGTCGCTCAGCCGATCGACGGTATCGCGGTCCATTTCAGCCACTGGTTCGAGCAAGATCCCCCTGTATCCGTTTACCTTGACATCAAGTTTCATATAAAGTAACTTGATATCAAGCTTGATGTCAAGGAAGTCGATCTCGATTCTCAGCACGTTACTCTTGCACTCGAGACCAGATGCGCTCCCGCAAGGCCCGCGATCCGGGGAAGGACAGGGGGGATCGGCCGATCCTCCTGCCGGTACGACGCTTCGAGCAGCCGGACGACCTCACCTGCGGGCCGACCTGCCTGGCTCAGATCTATCGTTACTACGGCGATCCCAAGCCGGTGAGCGAGGTGATCGCCGAGACGCCGGCGAACCCGGATGGCGGGACGCTGGCCGTCTATCTGGGGATCAGCGCCCTGAGGAACGGGTTCGACGCCACGCTCTACTCCTACAACCTGTGGGTCTTCGATCCCACGTGGTTCGACCTGCCGCCCTCGGCTCTGCTCGACAAGCTGGGTCAGCGGCTGGCCTCGGTTTCCTCCCGCCGGTTGAAACAGACGATAAGGGGGTACGTGAATTTCCTCGAGATGGGCGGGCGGGTTCGCTTCGCAGATCTGGACGAGAAGTTGTTGGCCGGTCTCCTGGCGCAACGACGTCCCATCTTGACGGGCCTGAGCGCGACCTACCTCTATCGTACCGCGCGTGAGCACAAGGACGAGTACGACGACATTCGCGGAGAACCCGTCGGCCACTTCGTCGTCGTGTCCGGCTACTATCCGAAGACGCGCCGCTTCTTGATCCGTGACCCCGCGACGCACATCCCGTTCAGCCGCACCGGCAAGTACTCGGTGAGCGTCGACCGGCTGATCGCGTCGATCATGTTGGGCGTCGCGACGTACGACGCCGTTCTGCTCGTGGTGAAGCCTCGCAAGAAACAGCGATGAACGGTCGATCGCAACATCTGGTCGTCGCCGAGCGCCAGGATCATGCGGCCTTGCAGGTCGCGTCGATCTGTACCCCGGACGAGTACCTGGAGGGTGAGGTGGCGGATCTGTTGGCGGAGAATGCCACCGTCATCAACCTTTGCCGGTCGTACCACTATCTGTCGCGCGGTTACTACGTCTCTTTGTTGGCCGACGCGCGGCGCCAGCGCGTCCTGCCGACGCTGCGGATGATCGAGGAGATCACGAACCCGTACGCGTATTTCATGGCTCTGCGTGGTGCCGGGGTCGAGACGATCGATTTTCGCGTCGTACGCGGAAGGCGTGTATTGCCGCGCATCATAGTTCCCGGGCGACCGAAGGACGCGGCGGTGGTCGGCGAGCCGGAGGCACCGCTGGTGAGCAGCGCCGGCACCGAGGAGCCGGTTCGCTACCGCCCGCAAGCGGGAGAGTTCGTCGAGATGACGTCGGTCTTCGGAAGAACTCTCGACGTCCGCTTTCGAAAGCACTGTGCCGACGTGTTCAAGGTCTATCCATTCCCTCTGCTCAGCATCCGCATCTATCGTGACGGCCCTCGCTGGGCGGTCGGCCAGCTGTCGACTGTCTCGATTGGTCAACTGAACGCGGCGGAGCTCGAGCTGTTGAAAGACGAGTTGGCACGTGGCAAGCGCGCTCAGGCCTCGCTGACTGCGGCGGACCGCCCCTTCTGGATCGCCGTGCTGATGGATGAGACCGACCGCTTTGCGCCGTCCGACGAGGGCACTCTGCGCAGATTCAAGAAGTCGGGAGAGCGTAACGGCGTACAGTACGAGGAGATCGGGAGGGATGACTTCGAGAGCCTGGCCGAATACGACGCTCTGTTCCTGCGCACGGTCACGGGCATGAACCATTACTCGTTCCTCTTCGCGCAGCGGGCGAAGAGTCTCGGGATCCCCGTGATCGACGATCCGCAGTCCACCGTCCGGTGCTCCAACAAGGTGTACCTGCACGAGTTGTTTCAAAAAGCCGGTCTTCCGACGCCGCGCACGCTGACGAT
This sequence comes from Gemmatimonadales bacterium, assembly GCA_050118275.1. Lineage (GTDB taxonomy): Bacteria > Gemmatimonadota > Gemmatimonadetes > Palauibacterales > KS3-K002 > JASFMO01. Next base: position 1,193 of record JASFLD010000194.1, on the reverse strand, counting down.
ATCCCGGAAGTCCTCGCTGGATGAGGTCGAGGCGCTGGGCTACCCGATGATCCTCAAGCAGCCGGACGGCACCTTCTCGGCCGCCGTGAAACGGATCGACGGCCGAGAGGATCTTCAGTCGCAGACCCGGGAGATGTTCAAGCGGTCGCCGCTCTTGACGCTGCAGGAGTTCCGTCCCACCGATTTCGACTGGCGCGTAGGTGTATTGGACGGCGCGACGCTATACGTCTGCAAGTACTACATGGCGAGGGGACACTGGCAGATCGTCGACGACGCCGGCGGCAGCCGCCGGTTCGGAAAAGTCGAACCCGTCCCTGTCGGGTCGGCGCCCGAGTCCGTCAAAGCGCTGGCGCTCAATGCCACGGCCCTGATCGGTGACGGGCTGTTCGGCGTCGATATCAAGGAGACGGATGATGGCCCGATGCTCATAGAAATCAACGACAACCCCGACCTCTGGCCCGGCGAGGAGGATGGCGTCGAGGGCGACCGCCTCTACGACGAGATCACGCTCGCCTTCCGGCGCCGCATCGAGGACAGTCTGCGCCGCGCGGTATCGGATTGACTCCAACCCCACGTTACCGGCTCTTCGAGGTCGTTGGACTCGAGCTCGAATACGTGATCGTCGACGACAGCCTGCGTCCCCGTTGCCTGCTCGAGGAAGCGTTCCGCCAGATTCACCGCCGGCCGACCTCCGATATCGAGCACCAACACGTCGGGTTCTCGAACGAGCTCGCCGCCCACGTATTCGAGATCAAGACACTGGAACCCCAACGGAGCCTCGCCCGAGTCGAAGCCGATCTGGTCGAAGGGTTGCGCTTCTTCAAAGGCGCGCTCGAGGGCCGGTTCGGCGCACGTTTACTGCCTACTGGCATGCATCCGTTCATGCGACCTGCCGATACCACGCTTTGGCGTCGCGCCGGTCGTGCGATCTACGAGACTTACGCCGGTCTGTTTCCGATTCGCCAGCATGGTTGGTTGAACGTGCAGGCAAGCCACATCAATCTGCCGTTCGATTCGGAAGCGAAAACGGTGGCCATGCACAACGCCCTGGTTTGCCTGCTGCCGTACCTGCCGGCACTGGCCGCCAGTTCCCCGATCTACGAGGGCAAGATCGGCCCGGCGCTGGACAACCGCCTGGAGTTCTACAAGGAGAACCAGCGGCGCTTTCCCGTGATCACGGGCCAGGTCGTACA
>JASFLD010000193.1:0-7516 GCA_050118275.1 Gemmatimonadales bacterium | reverse complement strand
ACGTCGGATACACGACCAGCTCGTTCGTCACCCAGGCGACTCCAACTACGTCTCGAGTATCGGTCTCCGCTATCCGCTTCTGCCTCAGGCTCGGCACACTGCCGAATAACATCACATGCCCAGCCACTGCGTCGACGGATATCTGGTCCGGCGTCAGCCGCAGATCGGTCTCCAATTCTTCCCTCACGGTTCGCTTCAACTCGGCGTCCGACGGTTCCGGCGCCGCGTTGCGCACACCGTAATTCTCCCAAGGTTCAACCTCGAGCTCGTTGTTCACCGACCTAACACCATACTGCCAGAGTAGACGGCGGCCGGCTCGCTCCTTCTCATATAGATTGCCGACCGTGCCGGTGACGGTGATCACACCGTCGTCAACCGCCACGCTGATAGGGAGCTCGCTGAGATAGGCGTCGCGCCGCAGGCGCTCCCTGCTCTCGGCCGCCAGCCGCTCGTCGCTGATACCCTCTCCCCGGTGGATGTCCGACTTGTCCACCACGTCTTTGACCCCGCGAACTCCAGCGGCCAGTGCGCGTGCTTCTTCCCGTTGATTCCAGTCCGGGAGCTCGCCGGACAGCGTGACGACTCCTTCGTGAACGTCGACCACGAGACTGCGAGCGTCGACGGCCATACTGTTCTCGAGCCGCCGTACGACTTCCCGCGCGACCTGTTCATCGGGACGATGAACCGGGACGACATCGATCCCATCTATGACACCGCGCACTCCGCGCACTTTCTTCGCCTCGGCGATGGCGAAGTTCTGGGAGGCCAAATTATCAACCACTCCCGACAGCTTAACTATTCCATCCCTCGTCTCGACCGAGATCTCCGATGTGAGAGTGCGAGGATCGTGACTCAACGCGTAGTGAGTCCAATAGGTGATGTCCGCGTCACTGGGCTTGTTGTCGGCTAGCTCCCCGTGGCCCGGAACCGCGCTGAACGTCAGACTCAACGACAAGACCATACTGGTGAGTATCGGTAACATCGGAAAGAACCTCCTTTGACGATCTATCATATCACATGTCACTAGTATCAATCATTCATTATGCCAATCGTGGCCAGTATCGCCCCGCCCAGGGACGCCGCTCCGGTACGACGTTACCCGGTCGTCGCGGAGCGGCTTCATCCCAGAAATCAAGTCACCCGCTCGAAGGTGGCTCAGGACGCAGGATCTATCGCTACCCACTTCCTTACTCGCGCGCTAATCGAATCAGGACAGTACCGTCACGGAACATTTCGCGTTCCCGCGGCTCAACGATATGGCAGCTTGCGTGCCACGCGCCGAGGCTCGCTAGAGCGGCCCAGAGAGGGGACTTCGGCCGGGACTCGGCCAGCAGATCCGGTTGACATCCGCCAGTGCAGGCGCAAATCGCCCACCACGCGCGCCCTAGAGCGAGAGACGACGTGCCCCTCATCGAGCCCGGCCGCAGACCCTGAGCCCCACCAGGCTGGCGAGCGGTCGGTCAAGAGCGGGGCTAGTCTCTCGGTGAATATCGGGTTGGGGGCATCGGCATGGCCGACGAGCCAGGTAAGGTCGGAGGAGCGTGGTCAGACCCGACGAGGGTGGTCAGGACGAATCGTCGTCTTGGCTCGCGAAGTGACGATAGAGCAGCAGCGTACCGAGACTCGCGGCGACCAGCAGCAGTGCCGGTATCACAACGCTCCAGAGCGGACCACCGATGGGCGACTCAGCGGGCAATGGAGCGACCTCGCCGTACTGGATGAGAACCGCGAAGAACGTCCCAACGGATAACGTCATCGCTCCTCCCGCTCCTCGTCGGGTCGGAGGTGTTTCCTCCAACCCCAGTAGGCGAATGCCAGCCCCGCGAAGGATGCCACGTAGGCGATGCTCATCCCGATCAGTGTGACCAATCCGCGATCCATTGGCTCAGTCCCCCGCCCTAGCATCGAGGGCGCGCTCGTCCCACCGGACGCTCCGCTCCAGCTGTTCCAGGTAGCTTGCCTGTTTCGCCTCGTACTCCACCGAGACGGCTCGCAGCTTCGGGTCGATGACCCAGTAGAGGGCGAACGCCCCCACGGCGGCGCCCAACGTGATCAACGCACCGTCCAGCAAGCCGAGCAGCAGCCGGGCGACGCCGATGATGATCAAGGCGTAAACGATCGGCGAGAGCACGATGGCGATCCAATCCTCGCGGCTCCAACCCTCGGCCTCCTCGGGCGTCCAGCGCCGACGGATCAGCGGCCGCGGCCCCACCCGCGCACGTCTACGCTCCGGCGCGATCAGTCCACGCCGCTCGGCCTCGCGCTGCACCGGGCCCCACCAACCCAGCGGTCGCGTCTGCACGTAGTAGTGCACCAAATGGTCCATCTTCTCCGGCGGCGTGAGCAGGGTGGCCGGGATGAAGACCAAGGCACCCAACGCCATCAACAACCAAAATTGGGCGTGGTCGGGCAGCGGCGGGAAGAAGCCGAAGGCCGGTAGGATCCAGACGACCAGCCACGAAATACCGAGATTCGCCATCCAGGAGGCCAGATAGCCCCAAGCGTTGAATCGCCACCAGACCACCTGCAGGATGTTGGGCAGCCAGATACCCGCCATCATCAGCCACAAGGCGAAGATCAACCAACTGGTGATCTCCTCCATCATCAGACCGTAGAAGAAGGAACCGAGCAGCAGAACAAAGGTGGCCGCCCTGCCCATCCAAACCAGCGTGCGCTCCGAGGCCCGTGGATTCAAGTAGCGCTGGTACAAGTCGCGGGTGAAATAGAGTGCGCCGAGGTTCAAATGGCTGGATATCGTCGACAGGTGGATAGCCAAAATGGCGCCCATGAAGACGCCGACCATCCCCACCGGCAGCAACTCGAAGCCCATTCGGAACCAGCCCAACTCGTAGTCGGCCACGTCGACGATGTTGGGCGCCAGAACGAAGAAGGCCAGGATGACCGCGGCCCAGAAGCCGTTGCGAATCAGCGTCATCGCGCCGCCAGCCCACAGTCCGTAGCTGGCATCCCGCACCGTCTTCGCCGACTGAATCCGCTGCGCCTCGACGTACCAGTCGATGCTGGTGCCCATCCCGAAGCCACCCAGTACCGCGATCACCAGCATCGTCAGCCACCAGGCGGCGGGAAAGTCGCCGCTGAACAAGCCCGTGAACGCGAAGACGTCCAGCCGCCACGCCTCGCCCATCTCGACCAGCCGCGCTGTGACCTCGCTAGGACCTCCCACCGCCCACAGACCGACGAAGGTGACGAGTACGATGGCGAAGATGGCGACGATACCCTGCAGAAAGTCGCCCATCACCACACCCCAGTAACCGGCGGCCAGGGTGTAGATGGCAGTGATGGCACTGGGAATGACCAGGCCCACCCAGACCGGCCAGCCGAACACCAAACTACCCACCTTGCCCATGGCGATGCCCACCCAGCCGAGGATGAACATGTTCATGAACACCTGCCAGCCGGCCATCCAGCCTCGCAACAGCTCGGCGCCCAACCCGCCGAACCGCATGACTTGCCACTCGGCCTGCGTATACGCCAACGAGCGGCGGAAGATACGCGCAGAGACGAAGGACGCGATGGCCGTCCAGGCGGTGAAGAACGTGTACCAGAGGCCGCGCAGTCCGTGGGCATAGATCACACCGGTCACCCACATCGGGGTGTCGGTCGCCGTGTGGGTGCTGAACACCGACGATGCCGGCAGCCACCAGGGCAGGCCACGACCAGCTAGAAAGAAATCGGACTCGGAGCGGCGTGCCAGGCGGTAGAAGAAGAAAACGCCGCCCACCATCAGCAGCAGGAAGGCGCCGGCCCAGAACCAGTCTAATCCCGTGAAATCGACCAAGCTGAGTGCATCTCGCGTTGGGCGTTCGATTCGTCAGCGGGGCATCTTACCCAGCACGCGAGCGTGGGGCAAGGCGTGCGGAAGCAACTACTCCAATCTCAGCGTTGCCACCGGATCGGCTCGTGACGCGAAGCGGGCGGGCAGGTAGCTGGCCAACTGGCCGATCGCCAACAGTATCCCGGATACGAGCCCGAAGACGAGCGGATCGAGAGCGCCTACGCCCAACAGCAGGCCGCTCAGCAGACGCGTGACCGCCAGAGCCAGCAACAAACCGACTCCGACGCCGATCAAGGTCGTTCTGAGTCCCTGACCCAAGACCATTTTCACTAGACCCTGTTCGCTGGCGCCGAGGGCGAGGCGCACTCCAAACTCACGCTTCCGCTGGGTCACGCTGCGGTACATCACTCCATAGAGTCCGACGGCAGCCAACAGGAGCGCCAGCAGACCGAAGGCGCCGACCAGAATCGCGGGGCCTTTCACATCTCCGACCGAGTGCTGAAGGTACTCCCGCATGGTGAGGATGACTGGGCTTGGCAGGCCGGGTACCAGTCGCTCGACCTCGGAACGCAGCGGCTTGATCAGATCGCCGGGATCGCCTCGCTTCCTGGCGACCAGGTTGACACGTTGAACGTATTCGCCCTGTGACAGAGGCAGAACCAGATACGCCTCCGGCTGCTCTCGAAGTGATGAATACTTCCCGTCCTCGATGACACCGACGACCGTATAGACCCTACCCAGATCGGCCTGCACGGTACGACCGATGGGATCTCGGTCCGGCCAGAATCTGCGCGCCATCGTTTCGTTGACCATCGCGACCGGAGCCGCGTCCTCGCTGTCACGCCCGTCGATCGGACGGCCACTCACCACACGGATGCCCATCGTCTCGAAATACCCGGCCGACACCATGTTGCGTTTCACCAGCATGAGCTCGTCGGGCACCGGGTCGTATCCCTCGACGTAAACATCGTGGTGTCCGTGAATGGGCCCCAGCGGGATGAACGCTGCCAGCGCCGCCGACTCGACCCCCGGGAGCGTCGCGGTTCTCTCCAGTAGCTCTGCCCGGAACGCCTCGCCTTGCTGCTGATCGTATTGACCGAACCCTAGGTTGAGCGGAAGTACGACACCGTCTTTCAGATCGAACCCCGGATCGATCGCCAGCGTGTTGCGCAGACTTCGCACCAGCAGTCCCGCGCCGCAAAGCAGCGCCAGCGATAATGCGATCTGAGCGATGACCAGAGCGCGCTGCCAGCGGCCGCTCGCCCGGCTCTGACTCAGCGCATATCCACGCTCCTTCAGAGCGTGAGATTCACTCGGCCGTAGCGCCTGCAACGCCGGAGCCAGTCCGGAGAGGACGCCCGCGGAAACCGCCAGCAGGAGTGTGAAGCCCAATACTCGAGCGTCGAGGTGGAGGGATACCTGCAACGGAAACTCGCTCCGAGGCTGAAGGGCCTGGAGCAAGTCGATGGCGAAAGTGGCGACCCACAGTCCTGCCGCGCCGGCGACCAGCGACAGCGTCACGCTCTCGACGAGAAGTTGGCGGACGATGCGCCAACGAGAAGCACCGAGCGCCTGGCGCAGCGCGATTTCTCTGGATCGCCCATTCGCCCTGGCGAGCTGGACGGCTGAAACGTTGAGGCAGGCAATGAGCAGGACGAAGCCTACCACACCCATGAGGATCGCCATTACCCTCCTGGTAGCGTCCGTCACCTCCGGTGTGGCGAGTCGGCTGCCATCCAAGCCTTTCAGAACGATGCCTTTCCCCCTGTTCAAGTCGGGGTGTTCGAGCACGAGATTGGCCGCGAGGACGTCCAGCGCCGCCTGGGCATCGGAGGAGGCGATGCCCGGCCGCAGACGGCCCACCAGTTGCAGCCAGGGATCGACACGGCTTTCGATGTTGGGCGTGTAGGGCAGTGCTCGCTCCGCCATGGCCAGTGGAGCCCACACCGCGGGTTGTACCGAAGCAACCAGACCCTCGAAGCCGCGGGGTGCCACCCCGATCACCGTGAACGGGTAGTCGTTGATGCGAATCGTGGTCCCGACGATACCCGGGTCAGAACCGAATTGACCTGCCCAGGTTGCGTGACTGAGAATCGCCACCGGGTGGGTGCCGAACGTCGCATCCTCTTCCTGACGGAACGTCCGCCCCAGCGCCGGCTCGACTCCCAAAGCTGCAAAGTAATCCCAACTCACCAGCTGCCCAATCACGATCCGCGCTTGCTCGCTTCCCCTCAGAGCCATGGGTGCGTAAGTCTGCGCTGCCAGGATCGAGAAGACCTCGTTGCGTGCCTTATAGTCGAGATAGTCGGGATACGAAGTGTTACCGTGGAGCTGACCGCCAACCCTGGATGTGTACACCGAAACCAGTCTCTCGGGGTTGCTCACGTTGAGCGGTCCCAACAGCAGTGCGTTGACCAAACTGAAGATCGTGCTGTTCGCTCCGATGCCCAGCGCCATGATGACCACGGCGGCAAGCGTGGCGCCGGGACTCTTCCGGAGCGTTCGAGCGGCGAACCGTAGATCGCAAGTCAGCGTGTGCATCATCATCCGGTCTCGACATCGGCAGATGGCGGTCACCGCAGCAGCGGTCGCCGTCCCTTACCCGCAGCGTCATCTGCACATAGAGGCAACCGGCGTGCCGTTACTAGCACCCGGGATGATCCGGAGAGACTGTGGCGCTATTCCGCCGGGGCTCGCCAATGTTGCGGTGGGCAGCGTGGGATCCGGATCGAATTACGAATACTGCAAGTGTTCTTTTCCGGGACGCCGCGTCTCGGATCCGTACACCGGCCTCTCCGAACTCGTGACCCGCGACACCGACAAGGAGACAACCAAGGCGTCGTTCGTCGGCCAGGTTCCTGCTCCACAGTTCACCGACGCTTGTCGCCTGCGTCCGCGCGCCAGGTCACTTCGTCGAGCGAGAGGAATCCACCACGCTGCGATCGATGCGCAACCAATCAAGCTCGATACCCGACCGGATCCCGCCTCACATCACCATCCCCTCGCGAACTCGGCCCAGAAGAAGTCCCCCAGCTCCCACCACCTCTGCATTGTCGCACGGGCGAAACCGTCGGTGTACCGGGTCAAGAACTCGCGATAGGCCATCGGGGCGTCGCTGGCCTCGCCGCGCATCAGATCCAGCGCCATTTGCTCGATCAGCGGCACCTCGGCAAAGGCCCGGTCCTCGTACTCCTGTACGGCGCCCTCCATGTAGTCGCGCGCCCAACCCCACTTGATCATCGCCAGCCGGTTGGCGCGGCGGAACCACCAGCACGCGGAATCGGTTCGGTAGCTCTTCTGACAGCCGATCTTGAAACTCTCCGGCAGCTCGGTGACGCCGGCCCAGATGGGGATCCGCGGGCTCTGGCCCGGATTGTCGAACGAGAACCAAGCGATCGTTCCAATCTCCGGAGGCAGCCAGTCACGGGCCTGTACGATTTGCGAATACGAGCATCGCGCGATCGCGATGGTGCGCTGGGGCTCCACGGTGCCCGGCTTCAGCGTGTTCAACAACTCCGCCATGTCGCCCAGAATCGACCAATTGTTGACGACGGGGCTCTTGACCATCTCCGGTTCGTCCCCGTCACCGTTCGTCGCGCGCCCCGGTCCGGCCACCATGAGGTTCTTCGTCATGTCGAACTCGGTACCCTCGTAGGTCTCCCGGTAGTAGCGCAGGACGTCGCGGACGGAAACCTTCTCGTCCGGTTTGACGGAAAACGG
>JASFLD010000192.1:0-7545 GCA_050118275.1 Gemmatimonadales bacterium | reverse complement strand
AGACTACCGATCCCAATCCAATTGCCAGCGTTAGCTGCGATACGTTGAAAGCGGCTTTGACGGGATGCTTCTTCAGAATGATGGTCTGCGCAACCAGATGTGCACAGGCAGTTGAAACGACAGCTACCGAAGGGCCAAACAGTGGGACAATAGCAACCGTCGGTATCAGTGCTACGGAGAACACAGCGCGGCCAGCTGACATCCGTACGCCCAAGCCCTCAGCAAGAAGGGTAAGCACTACTAGTGCCAATATCCCTCCCCAAGCTCTGAGCTCCGTCAGCGCAACCGGGTAGTTGGCGAGAATGAACCCGGCGAGTACTGCAGCGGCTAAGGCCACCAGGGCGACGTACAGTAAAAGGCTTCGCTTCATTAGGCTGCCAAGGTGTTCCTTACATAGGCGTGTCTAAAGAAAAACCCCCAATCGGTCTCTAGCCCCAAGTGATATTGCCCGCAAACAGACTTGCAAGAGCAAGCAGCATCCGGAGCATCCACGCCATGAAGCTTCACCTCCTTTCGCGGTATTTGTCACACTGAAATCCGCTAAATTCAGTGTGCGTCGCTCCGCTAAGTCGGCTCTCGCTTCGCTTAATGACGCGTCAGCCTAGAGAGATCGGGGGTTTTTTTCAGTATCTCATGGCCCTGTCCCACTCACGGGGCAGGCGGGGTTCCCGTGGCCTTAGGTCTCTTCCACTCCTTTCCCGGCCGGGGGAGCCGGACTAAAACGCTTACCGGGTCGACACTATCCAACGATTCGTGGCCTTCAGCGTCGCCAGGATCGCCGCGTGCTCCGGCGATTCGTTCACCGGCGCCGCACCGGCCAAATATGTTCGCGTCCGCCCGCTCAAGCCATAGACAGCTGCCACCACAACAGGCAAGTCGAACACGTCCATCGTCTTCACACCGTCCAGCGCGAATCCAACCTCTCGCTCTTCCGCCAACTCCAGCGCGTTGAGCACCGCCTGCGCCGCGGCATTCAACCGGCCGCGCTCGATGTCGGTGCCTTCCGCCGTGCCCACATATTCCTGGTCGTCCAACCGCAGACGCACCCGACACACTATGTGTTGCGGCATCTTGCGCTCGAACTCGTATCCCTCGAACAAATATCGGCGCACACCCGCCAGCTGGCCGATCCCGATGATCTTCGCCGCCGCACCCGCTTCCGTCCCCTGCGTCTGCGCGACGCTAACCTTGCGATGATCGACCTCGATGCCCAGTTGCGCTATCAGCGCCGACTCGACGTTGCGCACCGTCTGCTTCGGTGACACCTGACTGTCGGTCAGCACGTGAACTTCTTCGATCCGGCCACCTGTATCGGCAACAATGCGTGCCGAAACGACCCCCGTCAGATCTCCCAGCAACCTCTCGGCTCGCTGAAGTACCAATACGTCGTGCCCCGACGTCTGATGAATCTGTCGCGCTTCGCCCATACCTTACCTTCCCGCATCCATGACATTGTCACGGAACGTCCGCCCGGAGTCGGAACCCCATCCGGGAGCTAACTATGAAATCTGACCGCGCCACCTCCGGCTCGCTTCGCCTCCAGTAACGCGGCGTCGGCCGCCGCCAATACTCCGTCGTGACCCGAGGCCAGCGAAACATCTGCCCCGACCTCGGCGATGCCCACGCTCAGCGAGACAGCCATCTCGGCCCCGTCGCCACACGCTCGCAACTTCGCGACCCGAATGCGAATCTCCTCTGCCACCCGCAGTGCGCCTTCCTTGTCTCCCTCCGGAAGGATGATCACGAACTCATCGCCGCCGAAGCGTGCGGCGAAATCGTTCGCCCGAATCGATTCCTTGATGATCGCCCCGACCTCGCGCAACACATCGTTGCCCGCCGCATGGCCCAACCGATCGTTGATCGGCTTGAAATGGTCAAGGTCGAGAAAGATGACGACGAACCTCCCGTTGTTCCGCCGAACCCGTGCACACTCCTCGATCACCCTGCTGCGCAGCACCCGGTACGAGTACAGCCTCGTCAATTCATCGTATGCGGCGTCCCGCACCGCCCGCTCGTAGCGACGCGCCTGGTAGAACGGGCAGATCGCCAGACGCGCCCGGTTCCGCAACACCGCTCCGGCAAACGCCTCACAGCGGTCAAAACCGCATGCGCCACAGTCCCACGCCGTGCCATCCGCGGCCCGGCCGATCTGTTCATCGATCAGCGCTTCCGCATCGGGTCCTCTGACGGCACTCCCGCTGCTCATCGGCTGCCGGGCGGTGGAGAGATCCACCCGCAGCTTCTCATCGAGCACCGGCTGTGCCGAGCGCGGAAGTTCGGCCTCCGCGGCGATCTCACGCCGATGGTAGAGCTGCGACTTCGGGCCCATGACCGGGTGGTCGAGATCACCCTCGTACAACAGCAGGTCGACGAAACCCAGCTGCGCTTGCGTGCCACGGCGCTTGATCGCCTCGGCGATCGCGGCGACCTCGTCAAGCCCCCGCACCTTTCTGAGACGACGCGATGTCACTCGCTCCTCTTCCAGCACCGGTAGCGGCATCCCGCCCGCCGTCGAAAGGTGACGCCGGCGTCCCAACGTCTCCCTCTTCAACTGCTTCGGTTGCCCGAGCGGGGCGCCCCCCCGCTCTTCAAACAACAACTCCAACTCGGCGAAGGTGATCGCAGCATCGATCGGAGTCTCGCTCTCCGCCGCCGCTCCATACGATGCGACACCCGAATAGACGATGTTCACACCATCGCCGTGCAGTGCTCTCAAGTACCTCGCCTGCGCGATCGCCGGCGTGACGACCGGCGCCAAATACGGCAACAGTTCCGGGTACTTCCGCTTCACGTACTCGACTACGATCGGCGACGTGGAGCGGATCGTCGTCCCTTTCTCGTTGCGCCGCCAAAGCTCCAGGTACTCCCGAGCGACCAGTTCGTCACCCAATGTACCTGGATAAACGGCCCGAAATCCAACCCCGAAGCAGGAGCTCAGAAGCTGCTCCGTGGTTGCCGGGTGAAAGTGAACCACCGATTCCGTCGCCAGGATCAGCACTGCGGTGCCATGGTCCAAGAACATACGCACCACGTCGAGATCGCCCGCAACTTCGATCGCAGCGTGCTGACATGCCGGAACGCATAGACCGCACTCTATGCAACTCTCCGCGACGATCTGTAGCGTGCCTTCCTGTGCTCTTACGGCTTCGACCGGACAGACCCTCACGCACGCCATACAGTCCACGCAACGCGACGGCGTAATCCGGAACGTCAGACTCATACTTATGTCCTGTAGCCGGACAGATAACCGGGAATTGATTAGACGGGGAGTTACATCTTAGCTTTCGTTTCGTGAACTGTCAAGCAATACCCCTGCAAGCAAAGGTAATATTGATACGTATCATACGTTTGTTTCTAGCATTGCTGGCGGCCCTTCTGCTTGCCTGCACCGATGGCCTCCAGCCCGTGCCTTTCCAAGGGATCGCGGGTGGGATCCTCTATCGCGGTACCCCGCCCGACTCCACTGAGTGGGTGCGCTTGGGCGTCTTCTCCCAGGTGCCCGTAACCACTGTCGATTTCCTCGCCTTCTCCGCCGTCTCCGACCCGCTGCCGCTCGAACCAGACTCCGTCTCCTATCTGCTCGGTCTCGAGACCGGTCTGTACCGCTGGCTGCCTGTCGTCTGGAAACAGGCGGACGTGCCCATTCCAGACGGCCTTCGCATCCTCGGGTGGTACACAGCGAGCGACCAGCCTATCGGCGATCCGGCGCAGTTCCTCATTCAAGAGGATGCGGCGATCGAGGGGATCGACTTGATAGCGGACTTCGACCGCCCTCTCACCCTCGAAGAGGCGCTGGAGGCACTGAAATGATGCGCGGGTCTGCTGGCGCCGTCCTCCTGGCCTTGTTGTTGGTCGCCTCCGCCGGCGCACAAGAGCACGGCACGGTCGCCGGTCGGGTGATCGATGCCAGCACGGGCGCGCCCGTACCCGACGCCGTCATCCGCGTCTTGGGAACCGTCCTGAGCGGCTTCGCCGACGACTCCGGCCGTTTCGAGGTGCGGCTCGTCCCCGCCGGTTCCCAGCGGCTATCGGTCGAGCGTTTCGGGTACGCACCGCGCCAGATAGAGGTACAGGTGCGCTCGGCTGCGCGGACGGAGACCGAGATCGCTCTGGAGCCCCGCCCCGTCGCGTTGGGCGAGGTCGTCACTTCGGTCACGAAGCGCGAGCTCAGTAGTCTCGAAGCGCCGGTCTCGGTATCCATCATCGAAGAAGACGCTATTCAGCAGCGCGTCGTCGATACCGCCGCCGACGCCGTTGCCTATACACCGTCGGTCCAGTTCGTCGGCGATCAGCTCAATATCAGGGGATCAGCCGGGTACTCGCGCGGCGCGGGCAGTCGTGTGCTGGCGTTACTCGATGGAGTGCCGGCCAATGCCGGCGACAGCGGAGCGATCAACTGGGACATCATGCCGCTGACCGAGATCGAACGCATCGAGGTCGTGAAGGGAGCGGGTTCGGCGCTCTATGGCACATCCGCGCTCGGGGGGGTCCTCAACATCGTGACCGCCGACCCGCCCGAGGACCCCATCACGCGCGTACGTCTCCGGGCCGGATTCTACGATGACCCACCGTTCTCGGAATGGATCTGGTCCGACCAGACGCTGGGTTACGGGTCCGTCGACCTGAGCCACGGGCGACGCTTCGGTGATCTCGGAATGTGGATACGAGGCGGTCGCACGCTGGATGACGGATACCGGCAGAACGGTGATCTGCAGCGCACCAATCTGGCCTTTCAGTTACGCCACGATGGGGGACGGGACGAGTGGGGATTGCTCGGCAGTTGGGCCCGCGAACGCTATGGCGCCAGCTTGCTCTGGTGCATGGCCGGACAATGCCAGGACCGGTACGGACTCGCCTTTCAACCGACGAAAGTTCCAGAGAATGCGCGGGACGACAGAACGCGTTCGGACAAGGCCCGCCTGCACCTCACTCACCGACGTCGATGGAGCGCCGCCGTCGCTACGGAGGGCCGTCTGCACTACCAACGGAACGACTGGCAGACCGACTTCGTCGATCGCGAGATCGGTGCGGTCGCCGACCGTTTCGGCGGCGAACTCCGAATGAACTGGCAAACCGCGAGTTGGTTGCACCTGACCTTAGGCGGAGAAGGCACTTATACGGATGTCGGGGCGGAGAACTTTTTCGGGGACAGTGAGGGCATCGAGCCTCGCGCCGATCACGACATGACCGAGTTGGCGCTCTACGCCCAAAGCGAAATCGGCCTCACGACCTGGCTCACGCTGACCGCGGGCGCGAGGCTTGACCTCGGGCTGCTCGATGGCGGGTCGTTGACCGACCCCTGGATCTCGCAAGTCAGCCCGCGACTGGGGGCCGTAGTCGCGGTCGACCGTTGGACCCGAGTTCGGGCCTCGTTGGGCCACGGATTCCGAGCACCGTCCGCCGATGAGCTATTCACAGCTACACAGGTCAGCGGATTCCTGGTCGTTCCCAACCCCGACTTGCGGCCGGAGCGCTCTCTCGCTGCCGAACTGGGAATTCAACGGGTGTTGTCGAGATGGCTATCGCTGGACGTGGCCGGTTTCTGGTACGACTTCGACGATTTCATCGAAGCGGATACGCTGCTGAGCGCTGAAGGTATCCTCATCCAGTTCGGCAATCTGCCCAAGGCCCGGGTCGCGGGAATCGAGGCTATTGGCCGCCTGTCGCTGATCCGAGACAGGCTGAGCGGATCCGTCGCCTACACCTATCTCGACCATGAAGACAAGGCGACCGGGGAACCGCTAGCCTACCGACCCAATGACCTGCTGACGGTGTCGGCCGACCTCGAGATCGGCGCTCTGGGGATCGGCGCCGACTATCGGTACGCCTCGGCTTTCGACCGGGTCAAGGTTTTCACGGACCCGCGCACCGACCCGTTGCTGCCCATGCGGATTTGGGACTTACGGCTCGCCTATCGCTTCGGACACCAGACGCTCCGCTTCACGGTAAACAACGGCGGCAACTACGGGTACACGACCATCGAGCGGAATCTCGAGCCCATCCGGCGCTACACGTTGGCGCTGGAACTCGAATTCTGACGCAGCGCGGTGGATCGGGGCAACCCTTGCCAGCGAAGCCGGTTTGGCTTAATGATGCGCCGCCCCGGCAGGTCAGAGAGACAACGGAGGGCCAGTTGGTCAAGATAGTCCGATCGGAAAAGCGCGAGTTCCAGTCGTCCAACGGGCGCAAGTGGGAGGCGGACTTGTGCATGCACTCGGGCACCGACAGGCAGGCGCCCAGGCTCATGGTCATCTTTCGGGATCCGGTGCGCGTTCAGCCGGAGCGCTACAACTTGCTGCCTCCCGGCTCGCCGAAATTTCCCAAGGAAGCGGCCAAACAGATAACCGACGACCAGCTGCGAACCCTGCTGCAGCGGTCCGTACCCTTGAAGAGGGTGTGAGGCCATGCGTCGCACTTTCATGGACGACCAGTTCGATGAGTGGGAAGCCTTCGTCAGCGGCGGCCAACCCGGCGGCTCTCTAGCCGCCCGCGTGACGTTCGTGTGCATTTCCTCGCCCAAGCGGGCGCCGCGCTTCGTCCGCCACTCGAGCGGCGACCCGGCCGAGGCAGAGCACTCGCTCTTCCACATGGATGAGGCCGGACTGCTGGAGTTGTTCCAGACCTCGGAACCGCTGCCGTAGTACGCTTACTACGTGAAGATCCTCATCATCGGTGGGACAAGATTCGTCGGACGCTATACGGCGTTGTCGCTCTACGAGATTGGACACCACGTTACCGTCTTCACCCGCGGCAAACACAAGATCGAGCTTCCCGCCGACATCCATCATATCCAGGGCGACCGCAAGCAGCCCGACGACCTCGAGCGTGCTGCCCGCCACGATCGCTGGGACGTCGTCTGGGACAACATGAGCTACACCGCAGAAGATGCGCGCTCCGCCGTGCGCATCTTCTCGGGACGGTGCGGACTGTTCATCCATACCAGTACGCTTGCCGTTTATAGCGTCTGCGATGGCATCGTCAGCCCCTATGACGAGGACGACTTCGAGCGTGGCCGGCCGCTCGTCGAGCGGCGCGCCCGCTATCCGTACGACTACGGAATACAGCGACGTGAGGGAGAGCAGGTTCTCCAACTCGCGTATAGTGACAACGGCTTCCCGTATGTGAGCGTTCGCTTGCCCGCTGTCCTCGGCCCGCGCGACTACAGCCTGCGCTCGTGGTCCTACTGGCGACGCGTTCTGGAAGATCGCCGAATCATCCTGCCCGACGGAGGCAGCGAAACTCACAGATCGGTTTACTACGCTGACGTCGTCTCCGCTCTGCTGGCCATCGTCGAGCGCGGAGCCGACCTCGCCGGTCGCGCCTACAACCTCGGTAGCCGCGAGATCGTCAGCCTGCGACACTTCGTCGAGCAGTCCGCGCAAATCTTGGACGTCGATCTCGAGATCCTCGACATCTCGAGCTCTGTACTCCGCGCCGGCGGCATCGACCCCGAGGAGCTTTCGCCCTACACGACTTGGGGCAACCACCTCCACTCGATCGCCAGAGCACAGCACGAGCTCGATTTCAGGCCCACGCCGATGGAGA
>JASFLD010000191.1:0-7573 GCA_050118275.1 Gemmatimonadales bacterium | reverse complement strand
CGGGTTCAGGGTGGTCACCGCCAGGGACGGTCTCGAAGCCATTGAGATCATCCAGCGCGAGCCGCCCGATTTCATCTCGCTGGATCTGGTGATGCCGAAGAAGAGCGGTCACAAGCTGTTGCACGAACTGCGCAAGGACAGGAGGCTCTCCCGGATCCCCGTGCTCATTGTCACGGCCCACGCTCAGGATGAGTTGGGGGCTGGCGACTTGCAGGAGATCATGGATAACCGGGTCATCTCGGGACCGGGCGTCTACCTCGAGAAGCCCGTGAAACCGCTCGACTACGTTCGCGCCGTGCAGCGCGCTCTGGGCATTCCGGAGACGCCCGTGGACGAGGACCGGATCAGCCTCCAGGAGGAGCTCCAGAAAGCCCTGCCCGATGCCGAACCGCACGCACTGCGCAGGGCTCTGGCGGCGCTGAAAAAGCAAGAAAGCGGCTAAGGCAAGACCGAGCCCACAGACAGTGAGAGGAAAGATACAATGGCAAAGAAGATACTAATCGTGGATGACGAGCCGGATGTCGTCAGCTACCTGGAGATGATTTTGCAGGACAACGGTTACGAGACGCTCACGGCCGCGAACGGTAACGAGGCGCTGAAGCTCCTGCGCGAGCAGAAGCCGGATCTGGTCACTCTCGACATCTCGATGCCCGAGGCATCCGGGACGCGGTTCTACGTCGAGCTGAAAAAGGACCCCGAACTATCCTCGACTCCGGTGTTCATTGTAACGGCCGTGACTGGTTTCGGCGGCGACAAGTACGGTTACGAGAAGTTCATCAGCCACCGACGGCTGGTTCCGCCGCCCGAGGGGTTCTTCCCCAAGCCGATCGATCGGGAGGAGTTCGTCGCTGCCGTGGAGGAACAGCTGGCGGCCGGATTCGAGAATGCGCACACAGACTGAATAGACAATGCTGAGTACTCAATGATGAACTTCCACTTTCGCTGTTGATTCAGTTTTCCTGGCGGCGAACTCCTCGCGATCGCCGGTGAGCCACGGCCAGTAGCGGAACCCTGCAGGTCGGGCGGCAGCACTTTCGCGAGGAGCGCAAGCGCCGTTCCCTGCAGTATGGCGGGTTCGGCACCGGACCACAGCCTTGTCGTACTACTTCAAGATCCTCCGAGCGCTCGATTACCCGCCGTACACTGGGACTCGGCGAGCGCCGAACCGCCGTTGGCAATCACATACTGACCTTCGAACCAGCGGTTCATCGCGGCGATCGCATCGAGCTTCTCCGACTCGGCGAGACCCGCGAAGCCCTTGAACCCCCACTCGGGCTTGCTTGCTTCAATCGCCCTCTGTATCACCGCCATCCACTTCTCGACCTCAGCCAAGTCTACCCGACGATGCCGCAGGGCGGCCGACAGGCAAACGAATGCATCACCCGGAACGAGCGCATAGGTACCCACATGCTCATGGAACAGCTCATCCGAGAGACTGCTGCCTGTGACAGCGTCCACGACAGATCGGACCGTGTCGCGATGCGCCGTGCCGGGGAATAGAACCACCGAGTGGTCGGGATTACGGGGATATGACATCCAGAGCTGGTATTGCCCCAGCGCGCCTCGGCCGCTTGACGCTTGCACGTCCCTAATTCCCCAAAGCTTGTAGGTGTGCCAGTTGACATCGAGACCAGGTCGAAAGTCGCCGAAGGGTTGCACATCGGGCGCGGCGGAGTGGTCACCCAGTTCGACGATGATGGAGGGAGGCAGCTCGAACTCTTGCTGCTCGAGCTCGCCGGTCATGACCAGCACGTTGTTCGAGATGCGCTCGGTATGACCCGGGCCGATTTGGACACGGAAGCGGTCGGCGAGCTCCGAGTACGCCGGCACGATCATCTGGGTGTATTCGGTGTCCCAGTTGTGCCCGACCAGACCCAGATCTCGCAGATAGTAGGCAGCAACGAGTCGCCTGGCCGGAACGTGTGCAGCCGGCGCCATGCCTGCTCATCGCTGATGATGAACCGCCAGAAATGGTCCACCTCCCTAGTGTCGAGCGGCTGCACACGGTACAACACGGCGGAGTGGGAGATCGGGTGGACCGCATCCCCGCCCACATATTCCTCGTCGATGGAGTTCCAAGACGGCCGTCCTTCACTATCGAGCGGGGCGATCTCGCCGGGGTCGGCGAAATCGATCACACCGGGCGTGCCCAAGGCACGATTGTCCACCCCATCGAAAGCGGTGTGGAATGGCAACGTGGGGAAGCAGAGCTCACCGGGTCCGAACCAGTACATGGGGGCGTACCTACGGGCGATCGGGTCGGTCTCCACCAGCCACTTCTCGAGCTGCGAGCAGTCCTCTTGAGCGGATGCAGAGGTCGGTATAAGCCAGCCGCAGCGAGATGCGAGATGGATCGGAGGCCACTGCGCAGCTCGAAGACGCACGAGGAAGAGCAGCTCGACAAGATTCTTCCGCACCCAGGGGTTGGAACCCGTATCTCCACGAGGGCGACCAGCGGCGCCCTCTGCGATCGCCGCTTGCGGGACTGCTGCGGGCCCCATCATTGTGAGCATGGGGCAAGATCACGGCGCGAGCTCGAAACGCACCGATCGGTGTCGCTCCCCATCCGTACCATCGCCAGGCCGGTAGTGCAAGTCCTTCACAATGGATCGGCTGAAATTGCCGCCCTCATTGCACCGCAACCTCGACGGGATCCCCAGCGGATTTCGCAGCAGGCACCACCGTCGGCTCCCTTCCAGGCGGCAGCCGTTTGCCCCCGGCGGGTAAGCGGGCGATCTTGAGGGTGCGATGACCGAGCGACGATACAGCGAGGAGGAGATCGCCGCCATCTTCGAGCGTGCGGCCCAGGCCCAGCGGACGGCCCGGCGTCAGCTGCGCTCCGGCGACGGCATGACGCTGGCCGAACTGCAAGAGATCGGCCGCGATGTGGGTATTCCGTCCGAGTTGGTGGCCGAAGCGGCGCTGTCGCTCGATCGAGGGGGGCGGCCGACGTCGCGCAAATTCCTCGGTCTGCCGATCGGCGTGGGCCGGACGCTCGAACTCGACCGGCGACTGTCCGAGGAAGAGTGGCAACAGCTGGTGGCGGATCTGCGCGAGACGTTCGACGCGCGGGGCTCGATCCGATACGACGGACCGTTCCGCCAGTGGACGAACGGCAATCTGCAGGCCCTGCTCGAACCGACCCGCTCGGGCCACAGGCTTCGCCTGCAGACCGTCAAGGGTGATGCGCGTGGTTTGATGACCGCGGGCTTGGGGATCGTCGGAGTCGCCGCGGCGACACTGATCGCTTCGCTGCTGACGGGTGGTCTGGCCGGCGTGCCAACGGGTTTTGTCTCTCTAACGGCTATCGGCCTCGGCGTCTTCAGCATGGGCGCGCTGCGCCTACCGGGCTGGGCGCGCCAGCGCCGGCGTCAGATGGCGGAAGTGGCCGAGCGGCTGGCGCTGGCGACGAAGGAGACGCCTCCAGCCCTTCCACCCAGTGAGGACAGCTGAGCGCGCGGAGAGCGTCGAGCCACAGTCCACGGCGGTAGATCAGCGCGCCCACTCCAAGCGTTTTCCGCCGGCGTGAAAGTTCGCCAAACACGGTCGCGGGACGCGTCGAAGACGCGATCGGTGCGGATCTCGCGATCGGTGGGGGTACTGATCGCGGCTGCACCAAACGGCTGTTGCATTGCCTGGTCCATGGTAGTCCTTACCTGGCGCTCAGAACCTCCCGCTCCACCAGGGCCGCCAGCAAACGTCCGTTGCGATGTGTACGGCGTACGGTGACCGAAGTTCGTGACCCAGAACGGAACCGGGGGGCCATCGTTGTCGATGAGCCCCCAGCTTTCACGCACTACCGGTCTGTCTCGAACCCAGAAAATGTGAATCGATAGGCTTGTGTCGGCCCGTCGTACACCGCCTCGAAGCGGGAAGGCCACCGCACGTTGGCCGTCGTCGCCGTAGCCCTGGGGACCTGCATGGTGAATCCCTGTTCTTTCAACAGCTTCGTGCGGGCGATCATCGGTTCCAGGAATATGGCGCCTCCCTTATAGTAACCGACGAGCATCGACGCACCGAATGGCTTCGTCTCGTTAACCTCGTTTGCCGGCATCGCGTGCATCCCCATACCCGGAACGCACAGACCCACGAGCTCCCCCATTCCTGGAATCGCGATATCCGGCAGCGCATAACCCGCCGGGAGCTCCGCTGGTTTGCTCAAGTCGCTGCAGTCCATTGCCGTCACTGCGGCAGGATCGACGGTGTAGAAGTGGAAATCGAAGTGCGGCACGGCGAACAGGGCCGGGGGATGGCCGTGGGACTCCCAGTTGACCATCAGATGATTGAACCCCGTGGCCTTGGAGACCTCGGCCGGCAGGGGAATGACCGCTACCGGCACCGGTGGGAAGACCGGCTCGAGACCGAGCGGCGCATCTTCGATGGTCTGGATCGGCACGGTGACGCCGAACGCGACCACCTCATCGCCCGACGTGGTGGCCCACGTACATACCTTTCCATCGTAGAGAGGGGCACAGCCACCCTCGATTGTTCGCAGGTCAGCGGACGCAGTGAACCCGAGGGCAACTACACAAGCCAACGGAGCCAGTGAACGCAATCTCCCGAAATGCATGACAATCCTCCTCTTGGTGATTACCTCGGCGGAACCATCGCCGTGCTTCACGTGACACGACCTTCAGGGGCTGCTCCGACCCGTACACGTGAACGAGAATCCGCGGGCCGGGACCCTCGGTCAGATCTCTCCCACGGCGGAACAACTGCTATTAGATGCGCAATTGCGTCCTCAAACCGGACATCGTCCGGGTAGACCCGGCCATCTCGTGGAGTGGGGGGCTGGTGGGGGCGGCGCCGGGACGGTCTTCAGCCGGTATTCCGGGTTTCCTCGGATTCGCGAACAGACCCCGGGGGCAGGGTGACGAGTCAGGGCTGTCGTATCGGAACTGCCCGCTGGTGACCGATACTGGGATCCATGCCTACAGAAGGAAATGCTCGGTCAGATTTCCTCACTAGTTGCCTAGCCGGTAGTACGTTACGTTTCCGACTCTGCGATGTGGCACCCCACAGGGAGGAAGTCGACATGAAGATAGCGGCCACGGCAACGCTGGTACTCACACTTCTTATGCCGTTGCCGGTGTGCGGGCAGGAGGAGGCGCCTGCTCCGAGCGTGAGCCTCCACATGGCGGCCCTGCAGGGGAACGTCAACGCCATTCGGCAGCACATCGAAGCCGGTACGGACCTGAATCAAAAAGACGCGTGGGGGTCCACACCATTGATCATCGCCGCGGCGTTTGGCAGGACCGAAGTGGCCCGGGCGTTGATCGAGGCCGGAGCCGACCTGAACATCAGAAACAACGACGGGGCGACGGCGCTTCACACCGCCGCCTTCCTGTGCCGCACGGAGATTGTCGAGGCCCTTCTGGATGGAGGTGCGAACAAGTACTTGAGGGACGACTTCGGGAATACCGCGGCGGAATCCGTCGCCGATCCCTTCGACGATGTCAGATCTGTCTACGAGACGCTTGCACAGGGCCTTGCACCGCTTGGACTGCAACTGGACTACGAACGGATCAAGACAACTCGGCCCCAGATTGCGAGGATGCTGCGACCCGGGGCCGAGGAACTGGAAGCGGTGGACTACACGCCGGCACCCGGCGGTGACTGGAAGGTGTCAACACCCGCCGAGCAGGGGCTGGACCCGATGCTCGTGGCGGAACTCTATCTCGATGCGACGGGGTTGCCGAACCTCTACGGGCTGCTGGTTATCAGGAACGGCCATCTGATCGCCGAGAGGTACTTCAACGGAAGGACCGTTGACCAGAAGGTCTTGTTGCAGTCGGTGACGAAGAGTTACACGTCGGCGCTGGTGGGGATCGCGCTGGATCAGGGCTGCCTGTCGGGGGTGGATCAGAAGATGATCGACTTCTTCCCGGACATCGCCGATCAGATCACGGATCCGAGGAAAGAGCAGATCACGATCCGGGAAATGTTGCAGATGCGCGCCGGCTATCCCTGGGAGGAGACCGATCCGGCCCTATGGGAGGCGGTTCTGAGCGGCGACTATCTGCCGCTCATAGAAGGTTTTCAGCTGGTCAGCGATCCGGGGACCCAATTCAATTACAGCAACTTGACGTCGCACTGGTTAGGCGTCATCGTCGCCAGGGCGTGTGAAACCGATCTCAGGTCGTTCGGTCATGAGTCTCTCTTCGCGCCGCTGGACGTCGAGGCCGGCGACTGGACACAAGATCGAAACGGCTACTACATCGGCTTGGGGGAACTCCGCTTCACGCCCCGCGATGCCGCCAAGTTCGGCCTGCTCTATCTCAACGACGGTCAATACAACGGGAAGCAGATCGTTCCTGCCGCTTGGGTCCGCGCGTCATTGCAACGCTACTCGGATGACGTCAGTTCCGCCGGGATCGAATCCGGCGAAGTGGGGCGCTACTTCTACGACGTCGGGTACGGCTATCAGTGGTGGTCGGCCAGCGCCGGAGAGCATCGTTTCGACTTCGCGTGGGGACATGGCGGACAGCTGATCATCTTGCTGGATGAGCTGGACATGGTTGTGGTCGTCACATCCGATCCGTTTTATCAACAACACGATGAAGAATCGTGGAGGCACGAACGGGCGATCCTCAATCTGGTCGGCAAGTTCATCGAATCGTTGCCGAGCGAGTGAGGCAGGGCCCCCTCGCGGGCCCGCGATCCAACGTGCGAGGTCTCCGGCATAGGCAGACGCGATGAAGGCCATCGTCCAGCAGGAGTACGGCCCGCCCGAGGAAGTCCTCGAACTCCGCGACATCGACAAGCCGTCAGTGAGAGATCACGACGTACTGGTACGCGTGCGCGCGGCACCGCTCGCCGGAGATGACTGGCACCTCATGAGAGGACTGCCCTACGTCGCCCGCCTCGCGACCGGACTGTTCAGTCCCAAGCACCTCGTTCCGGGGCGCGAGGTGGCCGGCCAGGTCGAGGCGACCGGTGGAAATGTGACGCAGTTTAAACCCGGTGACGAAGTATTCGGCTGGTGCAACGGCGCCTTCGCCGAGTACGTGTCGGTTGCCGAAGACGCGCTGGCGCTGAAACCGACGAACATAACGTTCGAGCAGGCCGCCGCCGTACCGGTCTCCGCCTTCACCGCTCTCCAAGGTCTTCGCGACGAAGGACGGCTTCGGCCAGGCCACAAGGTCCTGATTGTCGGCGCCTCGGGAGGCGTCGGTACATTCGCCGTGCAACTTGCCAAGGCGTTCGGAGCGGATGTCACTGGCGTCTGCAGTACGAGTAACGCGGACATGGTCCGATCGATCGGCGCCGACCATATCATCGACTACACCCGGGAGGACTTCACCCAGAGCGGCCAGGGGTACGATCTGATACTCGACATAGTCGGCAACCGATCGTTGTCGGATTGTAGACGAGCACTGATCCCCAAGGGGAGTCTCGTTTTGGTCGGTACCACCGGAGGTCTGACGTCGGACGCCACACGCCTCAGAAGTACGGATCGTTGGCTTATGGGAACCGGTCGTTGGATCAAGGCGCTCGCGCTGTCACCCTTCGTGAGCCAGCGACTTCGCCCACTGATCCATACCGACAGCAAAGAGGATCTGATAGTACTGAA
>JASFLD010000190.1:0-7582 GCA_050118275.1 Gemmatimonadales bacterium | reverse complement strand
GGGCACCTCGCAGGGATGGTCGCTGGTCTCGTCGTGACGCCGTGGCTATTACTTGTCGAAACCGGTCGCCCCTGATCCAGGCAACGGGCGACGGCAACTCGATGTCTCGCAGGCCCAACCGATGTCCCCCGCATCAGAGCTCGTAGCCGAGCATTCGCGGCAGGGCCTCGCTGAGCCAGGGCAGGTATACGACCAACAGCAAGGCGAGGACCATCACCGCGTAAAACGGTAGCAACGCCCGCGTCACTTTCGGCACCGTGGTCTTACCGATCCCGCAACCGACGAACAGGATCGAGCCCACCGGCGGCGTGCATAGGCCGATGCATAGGTTGAGCACCATCATGATTCCGAAGTGGAGCGGCGTGATCCCCAACTCCACCGCCACCGGCAGAAATATCGGCGTGAAGATCAGCACGGCCGGGGTCATGTCCATGAACGTGCCCACGATCAGCAACACGAGGTTGATGAACAGCAGTATCAGCACGCGGCTCCCGGTCAGCGACAGAAGGAACGCGGTGAGGTCTCGCGGGATGTTCTCGTAGCTCAGGATCCACGAGAGGGCCGTCGAGGTGGCGATGAGCAACATGACGATGGCGGTCGTCTCCGCCGACTTGAGGAGGATGTCGGGGAGGTCGCGGAGCCGCACCTCGCGGTAGACCAACACGGCGAGGGCCAGCGAGTACAAGACGGCGACGGCGCTTGCCTCCGTGGCCGTGAAGATCCCGGCCACGATCCCTCCCATCACGATCACCAGCAGTAAGAGGCCGGGTATCGCCCGTAGGAAGGCCCGCGCTCCCTCGACCAGGCCCGGTCTGCCGGCTATGGGATAGCCACGTCGCACGGCGATCAATGCGGCCACCGCCATGAGCGCGAGCCCAACCAAGATGCCCGGCAGGTACCCGGCGACGAAGAGCGCGGCGATCGAGACACCGCCGCTGGCCAACGAGTAGACGATCAGCACGTTGCTCGGCGGGATCAGCAGACCGGTGACCGACCCAGTCATGGTGACGGCCACGTTGTAGTTCCGCTCGTACCCCTCCTTCTCCATCGCCGGGATCATGAAGCCGCCGATCGCGGCTGTGGCGGCCACCGCCGACCCGGAGATGGTGCCGAAGAACATGCTGGCCAGGATGTTGATGTACGCCAGGCCGCCGGCGAAGCCGCCCACCAGCACCCTGGCGAAATCGATCAACCGCCTCGCGATCCCGCCCTGGGCGATTAGCCGGCCCGACAGGATGAAGAACGGGATGGCGAGGAGCGCGAAGCTGTCGATCCCGGTCGCCATCCGCAGCGCTGTGGTGGTGACGGCGGGACCCACGGGGATCGTGAGAAGCATCGCGACGACAGTGGCGATCCCGATGCTCACCGCGATGGGGACGTTCAATGCCAAACAGGCGACGAAGGTCAGTGCCAACATCAGCACCGGGCCCTCCATCAGCGCCGCGCCTCTCCGGTCAGCACCGCGCTGATCGATTCCGCCGAGAACAGGACCATCAACAGTCCGGCGGCAGGGACGACGAGGTACACGTAGCCCATGCGGAATCCGACCACGGCGGAGATCTGCTCCAACTGGAACGCGAGCTGAACGAGTCGCAAGCCACCGACCACCATCACCAGGAAGGCGAAGAGTGATACGAGGGCGTGACCCAGGACGGCCACCGCACGCCCGACCGCACCGTCGAGGCGCGCCGTCAGCAGATCGATCCCGAGATGTGCGCGGGTCCTGAGCGCGTAGGCGGCACCCAGCAGGCCGATCCAGACCAGCAGGAACCCGGCCAGCTCCTCAGTGACCGAACTGGGCGCCCGTAACAGAAAGCGGGATACCACCTGCCAGGTGACGTCGGCGACCATGGCGGCCATCAGCAGCATGAGCAGCCACGCCAGGGCCCGTTCGGCATGCGCCGCGAGCCGCTCGATCCGTGACGCGACAGCGCGCCAGAAACCGCTCATCGTGTCTCTTCGATTTCGCGGATGAGGTCGAACAACGGCGTGCCGCGGTAGCTCTCGTGCATCGGCCGAACGGCCTCGCGGAACAGCCTCTTGTCGGGCTCGATGACCTCGACGCCCGCCGCGCGTACCTGCGTCATCGCGTAATCGGAGGCCTCGCGCCACAGTCGGCGCTGCTCCACTACGGAGGACCCGACCGCGGCGGTCAGCCAGTCTCGCTCCTGCCGGGACAGGTCTTCCCAGACGCGCGTGCTGATGAGGAGGACATCGGGCACCCGCGTGTGCTCGTCCAGCGAGTAGAAGCGACTCGCCTCGTAGTGGCGCGAAAGATAGAAACTCGGCGGGTTGTTCTCCGCGCCGTCCACCACGCCCTGCTGCAGCGCGGAGTAGAGCTCGCCCCAATCGATCGGGGTGGCGGCGCCGCCGAGGGCCTGGACCATGCGAGTGGCCGTGAGGCTCTTCTGGACCCGGATCTTCAGCCCCTTGAGGTCCTCCGGCTTGCGGATCGGTGTGTCGCGGGTGTAGAAGCTGCGCGCGCCCGCGTCGTAGTAGCACAGCCCTCTCAGGTAGTATCGCTGGCCGGCCAGCAGTAGGCGCCGGCCGATAGGTCCGTCGAGAACCTCCCAGAGGTGCTCGTCGTCCCGGAACAGGTAGGGCATACCGAAAACCGCCATCTCGGGCACGAACGATTCCAGCGGACTAGCCGAGACCTTCGTCATGGCCAGGCTCCCGATCTGGAGCATCTCGATCAACTCGCGCTCGTCGCCCAGCTGCCCGTTCGGGTGGACCTCCACACGCATCGCGCCGGCCGAGAGTTCGGCGACCCGGTCCGCCATGTGCACCATTGCCAGGTGCACGGGGTGATTTACGTCGAGTCCATGGGCGAGCTTCAGGACGCGCGTCCCGCCGTCCCCGCGACAGCCGGCGAACGCGGCGAACAGCAACAGGGAAACCAGTCGGGCTCGGGCGGCGGCCCTAGTCAGCATACGCAACGATTCCAATCGAACCCTTCAGCCTGGATGTCGCCGGACCACATGACTCGCTTTCTTCACTCGACCCCGAGGTCCCGGTGCTGTGTCGCTCGCGAGTCGAGGCTGAGTCCACGCCCGGCCGGCGCAAGCCGATCGGGAGTCGCCGCAACCTGAGAGCACGGCCGCCCTCTCGCTCGAGACCGAAGCGCGAAGCGCCGATCACGTTAATGCACGATCTCGGGCTCGATGACGGCGGCTCCCAACTCGCCCAACTCGCGACCGAGCCGCTCGCGGGTGGCCTCATCCTGGCAGCTTCCAACGATCGCCCCGCCCGAACCGGTGAGCTTGGCGGAGGCGCCCAGCGATCTCGCGGTCTCGACCATCCGGCGGTCAACATCGCTGATCGCCATGATACGACTCCGCAAATCGAAGTTCGCGTTCATCAGAGCCGACAGCCGCTCGCCATTCGCCTCCAAGATCGCCTGCTTGCCCTCGTCGGCAAGCGCCGCAATGCGGCCCAACGTCTTGACGACGAGCTCATCGCCCTTTTCCCAGCGAGCCCTGAGATCGTCCAGTGCCCGTCCGGTTGCCTTGGCAGGTTGCTTCTGGTGCGCCACGTACAGCCGTGGCAGGGACGCCGAATCGAGCGACTCGTAGCGACCGTGACCCTGGTCGCGCATGAGTTCGCGGGAGAGGTCCATATAGACGAGACCTTCGAAGACCTGAGCGACTCGGTCCTGCAGACCCGCCGTGATGCCCAGCTCATCCACCTCGGCCGACAGGATCAAGTTGGGCTGCTCCTGCTTGGGGATTTCGATCTCATAGAACGCCATCAGCGCGCGCAGCGTCGCCGTGACGATCGCGCTGGAGCCGGCCAGGCCCACCTGACGTGGGATCGACGACCGATATCGAACAGCGAAATTCCTCTTCTCCAACGTGATATCGCGCGTGCGGCAGTACTCGTGAAAGACCTTGATCGCCGCCTTCACGAGCCGCGAGCCGCCGTAGTACCCTCGCCGGCCCACGCACTCCGCCAGGTGATCCACGTTATTGAACACGTCGAGATCGGACTCGTCCCGCTCGATGCGCAGGATGGCGGACTCCTCCAGCGTGACACGCGCCGCGAAGTTGCGCAGAACGAACGCGACTGTGCGGCCGAAATATCCGTCAGACGGGTTGCCCAGTAGGCCGACGCGGGCGAACGCGGTTCGTTCGATCATAGCCGCTGCCATACCCGCGGCTCGGACGCCCGGTGGCCTGCCGTCACGCCACGCCTTGGGCCTATCGTCACACCGCGCATGGCTAGCGGTAGCCGGCGGCCTGCAGGTTGAACAGCTCCGCGTACAGCCCATCCTCGGCCAACAGCCCCTCGTGACTCCCGTGTTCGATGATCTCCCCGTGCTTGAGGACGACGATGTGCTCGGCCATACGAACGGTGGAGAAGCGATGCGAAATGATCACCGCCATCTTCCCCTGCGTCAGCTCGGAGAACCGTATGAACACCTCGTATTCCGCTCGCGCGTCCAACGCTGCCGTCGGCTCGTCGAGGATCAGCACCTGCGCGTCGCGCAGGTAGGCGCGCGCCAACGCCACTTTCTGCCACTCGCCGCCGGACAGCTCGACGCCGCCCTCGAAACGCCGGCCGATCTGCTGCTCGTAACCGCCGGCCAGCCGACGTGCCACATCGTCGGCCAGGCTGCGCCTTGCCGCATCCTCGATCCTGGATCGATCGTCAGCGGCCGCGATCTCGCTCACCGCGATGTTCTCCCGCAACAGCAGTTCGTAGCGGACGAAGTCCTGGAAGATGACCCCTATGTTGCGCTGCAAATCCTCGACGTCATAGTCGCGCAGATCGACTCCATCCAGCAGGATCCGGCCTTCATCGGGATCGTACAGGCGCGACAACAGCTTGACCAGCGTCGTCTTGCCCGCGCCGTTCTCGCCGACCAGGGCAATTCGCTGCCCCGGCCTGAACTCGAGCGATATGTGACGCAGCGCCCAGCGCTCCGATCCAGGGTATCGGAAGCCGACGTCCTCGAAGACGAAGCCACGTTCGATGGGCCGGGCGAGGCGGCGCGCATCCGGCGACGAGGCGATCCGCGGCCGCAGCTCGAAGAACGTGAACAGATCGCGCAAGTACAGGCTCTGTTCATAGACCTGCGACAGCGAAAGCAAGATCCTCTGAGTCAATCCCTGGCTCTGCCGGAACGAGCCTGTGAGGAAAGTGAGCACGCCGATGGTGAACACGCCGGCGGGCGACCGATAACCGATGACCGTCAGATAAATGATGACGGCGTACGCGCCGTAGAGTCCCAACGCCGCGATCAACGCTAATCCCGTGGACACGAGGCTGCGCTTCACCGCCAGCTTGCGGTTCGCCTCGTAGAACTCGTGAGCCAGCCGGGCGTAGCGATCGACAAGGAAGCCCGAAAGCCCGAACAGCTTCGTCTCTTTGGCCGTCTGGTCGCTGGCGCCGACGAACCTCAGATAGTCCAGCATGCGGCGCTCCGGCGTCCAGCGGTAGAGCAGCGAATACTCCAGCGAGGCGAAGCGCGTCTCGCCCAGGAACGACGGGATGACGGCGACCACCAGCAGGACCAACAGCCATGGCACGTAGACCAGCAACGCCAGCGTCAGCGTGAAGAGCGTGATCGCGTTCTGTAGCATCTCGAGCAGCATGGCCAGTAGGCCGATGCGGCGCACGGTCGAGCGGCGCGCGCGCTCGAGGTGATCGTACGTGCCGGGATCCTCGAACTGCGCCAGGTCGAGCGTCGACGCGTGCTGCATCAGCCGCACGCTGACTTTGTTGGAGAAGAGATCGCCCAGCAGGCTCTCCAGCAACGCCGACAGGCGCGCCAGCGACTCGCCGCCCACCATGATGACGAGCTCCACCGCGACCAGCGTGACCAGGTAACGCCAGGCGACGGGATCGCCCGCGCGCATCGCCGCGATGCCGGCGACGACGCCATCGATGATGAGCTTGCCGATCCAGAGCTGCGCGACGGGAACGAACGAGCGCACGATTCGCAGCAGGATGATGCCGACGGTGTAACGCGGCTCGGTCTCGTAGACCAGCTTCAGCAGTGCCGGCGCGTAGCGGAGCGCCGCCGCCCGTTCGCGCCAGCTGGGCGTCTCGTCCGCGTCCGAATGACGGCGGCCGCGGGCGCTCGCCGTGGCTGTGCCAAGAGAGTGCATGAAGGCGAAGATAGTCGGCCGCTTGACCGATTTCCACGTAGAAGGGCCGAGCTACACGGCCGGCGGGCCTGGACCCGCGTCTCGTTGCCCACCGGTCTTCACAACGGCTGCCAGACGCCGCGGCGTAGGACGCGTCCGCTGCCGGGTTCGGCGGTAATGCCGCCGTCTTCGTAAACGACCGCGCCGCGCCGAACCGTCATGACGGGCCAGCCGGTTACCGTCCAACCTTCGAACAGCGAGAAGCCGGCTCGCGAGAGTAGGCCGCCGCGTTCGATTTCGCGTGTCGCGCCCGGGTCCCAGAGCGCAAGGTCGGCGTCGGAGCCGACGGCGATGGTGCCCTTGCGCGGATAGAGGCCGAACAGTTTGGCGGCGTTGGTCGAGGTCAACTCGACGAATCGCTCCAAAGAGATGCGATCCTTCACCACACCCTCGGAGTGAAAGACGGGGAGCATCTCTTGCAGGTTCGGAACGCCGGGGCGCAGGTTCTCGACGCTCAGCGACGGGTCGAGCTTCTGCTCGCGGCTCCAGCCCACCGTATCGGAGCCGAGCACGTGAATCGAGCCATCTTCTATGCCGCCCCAGAGCGCCTCGACATCCTCGGCCTGACGTAGCGGTGGCTGGCCAACATAGAGCGGCCCGTCGGGCTCGAGATACCGATCACGCGTGAAGTGGAGATAGATGGGCCGCGTCTCGACGTAGACCGGCAAACCGCGCCCTTGCGCCTCGCGGCAGACACCGAGCGGCTCTTTCGCGGAAAGGTGCACCACGTAAATGGGCGCCCCTGTCGTCTCGCAGTACGCGACGGCGCGACGCGTGGCGATGCTCTCCGACAGAACGGGGCGGCTGTCGGCGTAGTTGAGCAGCGAAGACCTGCCCGCCGCCACGAGGGCGTCCGTGGCTTCCGCGATTATGGCGGGATCCTCGCAGTGCACGACACACATTAGACCGGCGGCGCCCGCCTGCCGCATCACTCGCACGTACTCGCGCAGATTACGGTCGAAGCTGGGGATGACCATGAAGATCTTGACGCTGGTGTGCCCGGCCTCGGCAAGCGCCTCGATCGCCGCCTCGTCCAACTGAGTGGGATCGAGCAACACGGGATGCAGCAAAATGTCGGCAATCGCCATCCGCCGGACGAACTCCTCGTCGCGAGCCAGTGCTTCCTGTACCGTCTCATCCCGAGCCGGGACTGTCATGTTGCCGATCGTGGTGATGCCGCCCGCCAGGGCCGCCTGCGACCCGCTCGTCAGATCATCGACGAAGCGGTACTGGGCCGACCCACCACCGGCCTGGGTCAGGTGAGCATGCGGATCGATCCCGCCGGGCAGCACGAGCAAGTCGCGGGCATCGATCACCCGCTCGCCGACTGTTTCCAAGTTCGGCGCCAACTCGGCGATCGCTCCGTCCCGCACGCGGATGTCGGCATCGAACCGTCCTGCCGCCGTGACCACCGAGCCATTGCGGATCAG
>JASFLD010000189.1:0-7632 GCA_050118275.1 Gemmatimonadales bacterium | reverse complement strand
GTTGATGGGCGTCCTGAACATCACACCGGATTCTTTTTCGGATGGTGGGCGCTACTTCGAGCAGGGCGCGGCGGTGGAGCGCGTTGCCCGCCTGCAAGAAGAAGGGGCGGACATCATCGACATCGGCGGCGAGTCCACCCGTCCGGGCTCGCTTCGGGTGGACGAGGACGAGGAACTGCGGCGCGTGCTTCCGGTGATCGAGGCCGCGCGTGCGCAGGTCGATGCGGCGATCTCGATCGATACGAGCAAGGCTGCAGTTGCGCGGGCTGCGCTCGACGCTGGCGCGGAGATCATCAACGACATCTCCGGCCTGCGATTCGAACCTCGAATCGCAGGATTGGCGGCGGAATCGGGTGCCGGTTTGGTGCTGATGCACATCCGTGGGACCCCACGGACGATGCAGCAGGACATCCACTACGACGACCTGATCGATGAAGTCCGAGCCGAATTGGCCGACTCGGCTCGACGGGCCCTCGACGCGGGTTGCCGGACCGAGCAACTGGTCGTCGATCCCGGCGTGGGATTCGGCAAGACGGCGGAGCAGAATCTGGTCTTGATTGACGAAGTCGACAAGATCAGCGCGCTAGGGTACCCGGTACTCGTGGGCCCGTCTCGTAAATCGTTCATCGGGAAGACGTTGGGACTGGAAGTCGAGGAGCGATTGGAGGCGACCCTGGCGGCATGTGTCATCGCGCTGCTGCGTGGGGCGCGCATTTTTCGAGTGCACGATGTTGTCGCCGCGCGACGTGCACTGGACATGGCGGAGGCAATTACAAGGCGTTGAGCGGTGCAGAGCTTCCTTGAGCGGATCAGCTTCCTGAGGCCCGATCTCTGGGACTTGGCGCAGATCGTGGTGGTGGCCTACCTCTTCTACCGCCTCCTTCTGCTCTGGGCGGGAACGCGCGCGATTCAGATGCTCATGGGCTTGATCTTCCTCTTCGCCGTATATGCGATATCCGAAGTTCTG
Organism: Gemmatimonadales bacterium; assembly: GCA_050118275.1. Lineage (GTDB taxonomy): Bacteria > Gemmatimonadota > Gemmatimonadetes > Palauibacterales > KS3-K002 > JASFMO01. The sequence continues at coordinate 6,665 of JASFLD010000189.1, read as the reverse complement.
CAGCTGGAGCTGATCCGCTACATGCTCGAGAAGGTCCTGACCTACGGCGTCTTGGCCGCGGTGATCATCTTCCAGCCGGAACTGCGAAATGCGCTGACCAAGCTGGGTCAGAACCGCTTCTGGCGCTATTTTTCGCGCCCCGAGAGGATGTCGGAAGCACTGCAAGAGCTCGCCCACGCCGTCGAATTGCTGGCCAGGAAGCGAATCGGCGCGATCATCGCCCTCGAGCGCGAGGTGGGGCTCGAGGAGTACGCTCGCAAGGGGACGCCGATCAATGCGCCGGTGTCGACGGAACTGCTGGAGAGCATTTTCACCCGCTATGGCCCGCTGCACGACGGGGCGGTCATCGTGCGTGGTGAGACCATGCTGGCGGCTCGCTGCATCCTCCCGCTCACACAGTTCCCGGTCACCGATCGCAGCCTCGGCACACGCCATCGCGCCGCGATCGGCTTGTCGGAGGAGACCGACGCGATGATCATCGTCGTATCGGAGGAAACGGGTCACATATCGATCGCGCGGCGCGGGCGCTTGGAACGGAACGTAACGGGCGAGCGGCTGCGGGAAGAGCTTGGCGTGAAACCGGCGACGGCCCGGACCCAAACGGGCGTCACGACGGCACCCCAGACCGAGAAGGCGAGTGAGGCGTCCGGTGAACTGAGTCTCGTTGACAGAAGCTCGCCGGCGCCGTAAGCTTTTATAGATATCCAGCGGACAGAACCGGCCATCAACAGCAACAGCGAGGTTCGCTTGCAATCCGAAGCGCAATACGCTCTGATGGAGCTGTTCAGAGACGGTGGCATCATGATGTATTTCCTGGTGCTGAGCTCACTGCTGGCGCTGGGAGTCATGATCGCCAAGGCCTATATCCTGCTCGTCGCCCACTTTCACAGCAAGCGACTACTGAGAGAGGTCTCGGAGTTGAGCGGTACCCGCTCGGTGGATTCGGTCATCGAGCTGGCCGATGATACCGAAGGACCCGTCGCCGCCATCATGTCGGCAGGGCTTCGGCGCGTGCGCGAGCGGGGTCACAACACCAAGGACATCGAGAAGGCCGTCTCGACCACTGGATCTATCGAGCTCGGATTCCTCGAGCGTGGTCTCGTCGTGCTGGCCACCGTGGCGAACGTTGCCCCGATGATGGGTTTCTTGGGGACCGTCGCCGGCATGATCGTAGCCTTCGGAGCCGTGGCGGAGGCAGGTCAGATCGAAGCGTCCCTGGTGGCGGGCGGCATCAAAGTCGCTCTCATCACCACAGCGACCGGGCTAACGATCGCGATACCGGTGAATATCGCATACAACTTCTTCGTGACTCGAATCGACCAACTGATCATCGATATGGAGCGCGGAGCCGAGGCGGTATTGGACATGTCGCCGCCCGAACCGGCCGCCTCCACGAGCTAGAGGTTCATACGCCATGGCGATGCTCCAAAGGAAAAGCCGGGTCAGCGACGAGATCCCCACGGCGTCGATGGCCGATATCGCCTTCTTGCTCCTGATCTTCTTTCTGACCACGACCGTCTTCGAGGAGGAAAAGGGGCTCCCGATCGTCTTGCCCGAGTCGGCGCAAGAGACGGTCGAGGTGTCGCAGAAGAACATCATCCACTTCCTCGTGCAAGAAGACGGCGCCGTCGTGATTCGCAGGGGCGAGAGCACGGCCGAGCAGGTCGTTCCGTACAGCGCGATCGAGGGCATCATGCGTCAGGAGATCGCCAACAACCCCGATATAATCGCGGCAGTGAAGACGGCTCCCGATGCGCCGTACCGACATATGATCAACGTGCTGGATGAGCTGCAGGCGGCGGCCGCGCAGCGAATCTCCTTGCAGCTTTGGGAGAGGTAGGAACTCATGGCCAAGAAGAGCGGTGGCTTCGAGAGAAAATCAAAGGTGGCGAGCGAGATTCCGACCGCCTCGATGGCAGACATCGCGTTCTTGCTGCTCATCTTCTTCATGGTATCGACCACCTTCCGGCGGGAGCAGACTCGGCACCTGACTTTCCCGAAGGCGGAGGCGACGCAGAAGCAGGATGAGAAGCGCAGAAATATCCTGCATGTCTGGATCGAAGAAGACGGACAGGTGTATATTAATGACCAGAATGTCCCGATGGACATGGTAGCCGATGTGGTGCTGCCCCTCTATCGGGAGAGCGATCGGCGCCTGCTGGTTTCGATTCGTGGAGACCGCGAGGTGCCTTATCGTTACATCAATGCTCTCACCGAGCAGCTCCAGGAGGCCAACGCCGTGCGCGTCTTCTTCTACACGGATCTCGAGAGCAGATTGACGCGCGAGAGGAGGTGACAGCGCCATGCCGACGACTAACGGACCTTCCAGCAAGCCGGGCGGCGCCTATCGTGCGACGGCAAACGACCGGTTCAAGCGATCGGCCGGTTCGTGGCTGTGGGGCAGTGTCATGGTCGCCACAGTCTTCCATTTCGGGCTGTTCAAGTTCTTTCCCGAGCTCACCGCGTCCGATGTCAGTTACGGGGTGACGGAATTCGAGGCTGTCGAGTTGCCGCCTGAGGTCGACATCCCGCCGCCGCCCGAGCAGATCGCGCGGCCGGCAGTTCCCGTGGTAGCCGCGACGGAGCTCGAAGAGGAAGTGACCATCGCTCCCACGACCTTCGAAGAAAACCCGGTGGAGAATCTGCCTCCGCCGCCCAGCGATGCTAGCCGCATCGGTGACCAGCCGGTCTTCACTCCTTACACCGTGAGACCGGAGATCAAGAACCGGCGCGAGGCGGTTCGTATCGTTGAGCGCTATTACCCGAAGCTTTTGAAAGATGCCGGGATCGGCGGCCGGGTGATGGTGTGGGTGTTCATCGATACCAATGGAATCGTCAAGAACGCCCAGGTTCAGAATGGTTCCGGCAACTCGGCACTCGACGATGCCGCTCTCAAGGCGGCACGTGAGTTCGAGTTCACGCCGGCGCTAAACCGGGACAAGAAGGTGCCCGTTTGGGTCGCCATTCCGATTACCTTCTCGGTCAAGAGATAGCATCCGCTCGCGCGCAGACGCCCGGCACTGCACCAGCGGTGCCGGGCTTTTTTCTGCTTGATTCGGCTTACCCGCTCGGGTAAGTTTGCGTGATAATGTATCTTGAGCGACTTCGCCGTGTTCTGCCCGAAGTCCGTGGAAGGATAGCCCGGGCTCGGGAGCGTGTCGGTCGCCTGGACGATGATTCGGTAACTCTGGTTGCCGTGACCAAGGGGCACCCCGTCGAGGCGCTGTACGCGGCTCGCGAGGCTGGCCTCAATGCGATCGGTGAGAGCCGAGTACAGGAAGGCCTCGCCAAGTCGGCGGTTGCTGGCGACCTCGACTTGGAATGGCATCTGGTTGGACATCTCCAGCGCAACAAAGTGCGCGACGCGCTCGGATTGTTCTCGTTGATCCATTCCGTCGATTCACTGCGGTTGGCGCGTGCCCTGGCAAGCGCGGCGGAAAAGCAGGATCGAGCCGTCGCTGTCTTGGTTCAGGTCAATGCGTCGGGGGAAGCCGCCAAATTCGGTGTCCCCGCCGCCGAGGTTTTACACTTCGTGCGCGAGGTCTCGGCGCTCGAGCATCTGCGGGTGCTCGGCCTGATGACCATGGCACCGTTCACGGAGGATGAGTTCGTTCTGCGAAAGACCTTTCGGGTTACGCGCGAGCTGTACGAACGTTGTTGTGACAGTGTGGAGAAGTTCCAGGGACGGCATATTTCCATGGGTATGACGAACGATTACGAGATTGCCGTCGAAGAGGGCAGTTCTATGGTGCGGTTGGGCACGGCGTTGTTTGGGGAGCGGGGAAAATGATCGATCTGACACCACTCGATGTGCGTAAGAAGAAGGGCGACTTCAGACGCACGGTTCGTGGCTACGACCCGGAACTCGTCGATGACTTCCTCGACATGGTCGCGGAGCGACTGGAGGAGCTCGTCAAACAGAACGTCGCGCTGACGGAGCGAGCCGAGCACCTGCAAGAACAGGTGGCGTCGTACCGTGAACGCGAGAAGGCGCTCAACGAGGCGCTCGTCACGGCACAGCAGCTACGCTCGGAAGCTCAAGCACAGGCCGACAAAGAAGTCGAGCTCATTCGGCGCGAGGCGAAGAGCGAGGCCGGGCGGATCATCGAAGACGGCCAACGCTCGTACCGCGAACTGGTGCGGGAGGTCGAAGCGTTGCACGCTCGCAAACTGCACTTTCTGCGTTCCTTCCGGACCATGCTTGAACGGTATCTGGGCGAGCTGAACGTGCAGGAAGACAACGCGAGGGAGGAGGCGCTGCACGACGAGGAGGCCGTGCGGCCCGCCAGTCTAGGCTCGGAGGCGCCCCCATCCGCCGCCAAGCAGGAAGACTGGCTGTCGTCGCTCGCCGGCGAAGGCCAGTCGGAGGATGTCGGGTGATGCCCGGTGCGCGTGATGAGGGGTTGCCCGCGCGCATCCGACGGTCGGCGGACGTGGTGCGATACGGGACCGGTATTCGGCCGCGAGTGGCGATCGTTCTCGGTACGGGTCTCGGAGGGCTGGCTGATGAGATCAACCCCGAGTCGGTCATCCCGTACGACGAGATCCCCGGTTTCCCGGTTCCGACGGTCGAGAGCCACAGTGGAAGACTTCTCCTCGGTCATCTTTCCGGCCAGCCTGTGGTCGCGATGCAGGGCCGCTTCCATCGTTACGAGGGCTACTCGCTGCAGGAGGTCACTTTCCCCGTCCGAGTGTTGCACGATCTGGGGGCCGAGATACTGATCGTCTCCAACGCCTGTGGTGGAATGAATCCGCTCTGGGAGGTCGGCGACCTGATGCTGATCGCCGACCATATCAACCTGATCGGTGACAATCCGCTCATCGGCCCCAACTGGGACGAGCTGGGTCCGCGGTTTCCCGACATGTCGGAGCCCTACGACCACGACCTTCAGCGTATCGCCATCGATGTGGCGATGGAGAAGCGGATCGTCTTGCACCGCGGTGTGTACGCGGCGGTGGCGGGGCCGAACCTGGAGACGCGCGCCGAGTATCGGTTTCTGCGCATGATCGGCGCTGACGTCGTCGGCATGTCCACGGTTCCCGAGGTCATCGTAGCGCGTCACGCCGGCATGAAGGCACTGGGGCTGTCGATCATCACCGACAGCTGCCTTCCCGATGCGCTGCAGCCGGCCAGCGTGGAGGAGATCATCCGGGTCGCCGGCGAGGCGGAGCCGAGGTTGACCGTCTTGATCAAGAACTTGGTCGCCCGCCTGGGCTGAATTGCGAGATGAACGAGAAACCGTACCGCGCGATTTCCGACGACCCCACGACACTCGAGCAAAGCGTCATGAAGCTGTGGGAGGGAGAGGACACCTTCCAGCGGTCGCTCGAGCTGACCAGCGATGGTGAGCCGTTCGTCTTCTACGAAGGTCCGCCGACGGCGAATGGCCGGCCGGGGATCCATCACGTTTTTGCCCGCACCATCAAAGACACCTTTTGCCGTTACCAAACCATGCGGGGTCGGTTCGTCAAGCGGATCGCCGGTTGGGATACGCACGGCCTGCCGGTTGAAGTCGAGGCGGAGAAGGCGTTGGGTATCTCGGGTAAACCGGAGATCGAGAAGATCGGAGTCGAGCACTTCACCCATGTCTGTCGTGAGCACATCTTCACCTATAAAGAGGACTGGGAAAAACTCTCGCTCCGCATTGGTTTCTGGCTGGACTACTCGCGCGCCTACATCACCTGCACTCCCGAATACATCGAGAGCGTCTGGTGGGCCCTTGCGCAGTTCCACGCCAAGGGTCTGCTCTATCGCGGGCACAAAGTCGTGCCGTTCTGCCCACGTTGCGGCACGGGGCTCTCCAGCCACGAGGTCGCGCTCGGCTACGATGAGGTGAGCGAGCCGGCGGTGACCGTGAAGTTCCCCGTGGAGGGCCGTTCCCACGAGTACCTTCTGGCCTGGACGACGACACCTTGGACCTTGCCGGGCAACGTCGCGCTGGCCGTCAGTCCGATGGTGGCCTACGTGAAGGCTCGCCTCGGCGATGAGACGTACTACCTCGCGGAACGGCTGGCCGATCAGGTCTTGGGCGAGGACTACGAGGTCCTCGATGTCATGCCCGGCGGCCAGCTGGAGGGGATGCGCTACGAACCACCGTTCCCGTTCCTCCGGGACGCTGTGGGCGGGGATGCCTGGTACGTGGCGACGGCCGATTTCGTGACCGCAGACGAGGGAACCGGGATCGTACACACCGCCGTGATGTACGGCCAGGACGACTACGAGCTTGGCATGGCGCTCGGCCTCCCAGCTCATCACCTGGTGGACGAGGAAGGGCGCTTCACCGACGAAGTCACACCGTGGGCCGGTGTGTTCGTCAAGGACGCCGACCCGCAGATCATTCAAGCGCTGGCGGATTCTGGGCGTCTTTGGAAGGCTGAGCCCCACACGCACACCTATCCGTTCTGCTGGCGCTGCGACTCGCCTTTGCTGTACTACGCCCGGGATTCCTGGTACCTGCGGACGACCGCGATCAAGGACCGCCTGATGGCCAACAACGCAACCGTACGTTGGCATCCGCCCGAGATCGGCCGCGGCCGGATGGGGGAATGGCTCGAGAACAATGTGGATTGGGCGTTGTCCCGGGATCGCTACTGGGGGACACCACTGCCCGTCTGGGTGTGCGACCGGGACCCGTCTCACATCGAGGTGATCGGTGGTTATGCGC
>JASFLD010000188.1:0-7647 GCA_050118275.1 Gemmatimonadales bacterium | reverse complement strand
GATCCCCTCTCTGACCACGATCCAGTCGCCCTCGCCCTCCGGAGTGCGCTTCATCAGGCGACCCGTCGGGTCACGCTCATCGATCACGGCGTTGCCCTCGCCCTCCTCGCCCTCCCGCACCTTCCAGCGCAGATCGTAGATGATTCCGTCCCCGTCCAGATCCTCGTACGGATCCTCGTCCAGCAAACCATCGCGATCCGAGTCGTAGGGTCGCACCGAGCTGCGATTCCGCTGCGCGGTGTGCAAATACAGGTTGGAACCGTCCGGGTTGTTTTCCGGCTTCAGGTAGATGGCCTTCGTGTCCAGCAGTCGGGTGATCTGATCGTCGGTCCCGTACCGATCGAGCAGATACCTGATCAGCCACAACACCGACTCCGAGCTGGTCACCTCCCCGCTGTGGCGGCCGCCTTCGAAGAATGCCGCCGGCTTGTCCGTCGCCGGTCCCGTCTCCTTGTTGGTCAGCGTGACCTGCATTATCGGCCGACCCTCGAAGCTTCGCCCTACCTCGTACAGGTCGACCAGGTTCGGGTACTCTTCCGCCCAACGATCGAGCCACGCGTACATCACGTCCGCGCTGTGATACCGATCGAACGTGAGTGTCACGCCCGGCTCGTACTCGACCTCCTCGTATCGGTGTCGCGGGAAGAAGCTCACGCCGTGGCGCTCACCACTCACCGTGTACCAGAGAGTATCGCTCGCCCCTCTCGGGGACTGCGCCCGGGCCGCTCCCTGAGATGCCAGTGCCATCAGCATACAACACAACGACAATCCCACCGTCCTACCCATGACGTCCCTCCCTCACTCGCCGGGGTTGTTCCCTTTGCGCGCGACGCGATCCGCGTTCAGCCATCCTCCCGTACCGCCACCGAGTTGCCGTTCGCGTACCGGCCAAACCACTTCATCAGGTAGAGCTGCGTCCGCATGAAGTTCGACGGCTTCGATCCGGTACCGTGATACTCCTCGTTGAAGCGGATCATCGCCGTCGGCACGCCCAGCACCTTGAGCGCCTCGTAGAACTCCTCCGTCTGGCCCATCGGCGTGCGCAGGTCCAGCTCGCCGGTCATCAGCAGCGTCGGCGTCGTCACGTTCTCGACGTGCATCAACGGCGAATGCTCCAGCCACCTGTCCGGGTCGTCCCAGAAGTAGCCGTAGAATCGGTGATATCCCCAGTTGACGATGTCGGTGGTCCCGGCGAAGCTGATCCAATCGATGACCGGCGCTCGAACCGCCGCCGCGGCGAAGCGGTCCGTATGGCCGACGGTCCAGCTGGATAGCACGCCGCCACCGCTCACTCCCGTGACGAACACGCTTTCCGTATCCACGTAGCCGCGCTCGACGATCGCATCGACACCGGCCATCAGATCCTCGTAGTCGACGCTCGGATACGCGTCGTCGATCGCGTTGCCGAACGCGGTGCCGTACCCGGTGCTTCCACGCGGGTTCGTGTACAGCACGAGATAGCCGTTGGCGGCCAAGTTCTGGAACGAGTAGTTGAACGCGACGTTGTACATCGCGTGGGGGCCGCCGTGGATGTGCAGGATCAGAGGGTAACGCTTCGCCGGGTCGAACGACGGGGGCTTGACCAGCCAACCCTGCACCCGCGTGCCGTCGGCCGAATTGTACCAGACCTCCTCCACTTCGCCCAATCGTTTGTGCGCCAGCAGGTCATCGTTGACCGCTGTCAGACGCGTGATGCGCTGCGGTCGTCTCAGATCGACGAGGACCACATCGACAGGCCGATGGAATGTCGTCCGTACGCCCGCTGCCGCGTTCCCCGCAATGGAGCTGAGCGAGAGCACGTGCACGCCTTCCGTCACCTGTCGCACATCGCCGCCGGTCGACGCGTAGTAGATGTTCTGGGTTCCCCGGTCGCCCGCCGTGAAATACACCCCCCTGCCGTCGCGCGCCCAGTGCAGGCTCTGCGGGTCGCGATCCAGATCACCCGAGATCCGCGACCGACCGCTTCCGTCGATCCCGATCAGGTACAGGTCCGACGCCCTGTAGGTTTGCCCGGTCCACTCGAAGCCGGTGAACGCGACCGTCCGGCCATCCGGCGACACGACCGGACCCGACCACGGGCCCTTGTCGCTGGTCAACTGTCGAACCTCGCCCGTGGCCACGTCGATAGCGTAGATATGCGACTCGCGATATCGCACGTCGCCGTCCTCGGCCATCAACCCGTCGAAGACGATCGTCCCGCCGTCTGGAGTCCAATCGTACTCGACCCCGAACGGAATCCCGTACGTCCGCGCTCCAACGTTCCAATCGCCGTGCGTGAGTTGTCTGGGCGTTCCGCCGTCCGCGGGTACGACGAACAGATGCGTGTAACCGTCCTCGAGAAAGCCTCGGCGATCGGCACGATAGTGCATGCGCTCCACGATCCGCGGCGGCTTCGTCCACTCAGCGCCTTCCGGCGCCGGCGGCAGGTCGATGCTCCATTCCTTGCGCGGTCCGGCGGGCACGATCATCGCAAACGCTATCGACTCGCCGTCCGGCGACCACGCGATATCACTCGGCGCTTCCGTCACTCGCGTGACCTGCGAGGTCGCGCCCTCCGCATCCATCCAGCGGACGAAGATCTGCGTCCCTTCCGGCTCGCCTTCCGCCAGGTAGGCGATACGCGTCCCATCCAGCGACCAGCGGGGACTGGCGCCTTTGGCAAGGAAACGCTTCCTCGATCCGTCGGCGCCCATGATCCAGAGATCCGATTCCCACCGGTCCTCCAGCTTGTTGACCCAGCTGCGCGTGTAGACGATCTGCGATCCGTCGGGCGACAGTTGTGGGTCGCCCACCCCCTCCAGATCCAGAAAGTGCCCCACCGTCAGGAGCGTGTCTGCCGGGACTTCCTGCGCTGTGGAGCCGGCCGGACTGACGAACGCCATTGTCAGGAGAAGAACCGGCAGCAGTGCGCCTCGAATACGCATCGTGGCCTCCCTGTCAGGATTCCGGGCTGGGAATTGAGATCACCAGATTAGTCTGTCGCTCAACGGATGTCGAGGTTTGGAAACGGATACAGCAGCACGGGAAGGCAATCGAGATCCGCCGTGATGCATTGTGGAGGCCTGCGCCGAGCAGGCCCCCAGAGTTTCACCGGTACGCGGCTAGTTCTTTGCTGCGCCAACCGCGTCCAGCTGGCGCTCGGTCTTCTCGGCCGACGGGAAGTCGACCGTGTCGATCGGCGGTTTGACGCCACGGAGCGCGAAGACTCGCTCCTTCGCGTGGTGACGCTGGAATAAGGAGAGCTTCAGAAAGATGTAGGAGAGGAGTACCGCACGTGGGAAGCGGCGCAGCCTCTTTCCTTTGCGGAGGTATGTGGAAACGAAACGCAACCAGCGTTTGAATATCTTGCGCCGCGAGTAGAAGACGCGATTGATGTTGCGGAATGCGTCGAACACTTCGGCGGGAGACACCCGCTTCGGAAGGAAGACCAGGTGATCTCCATCGTAATGCGCTAGATCGCGATCGAAGATCCGTCCTTCCGCCTCCATCTGTCGCTGGAAGGGCGTCCCCGGGATCGGAATCGAGATCGAAAGAAGCGTCGCACTGGGATCCACTTCGTCCAGCCTGTCCGGCACAGTCTCGTAGTAGCCCGGCGTATCCTCTTCCAGCGCCAGCATCATGCCGGTGAACGTCAGGATGCCGCGCTCCTTCAACTTGCGGAACATCTCCTCGTATTCCCGCACCTTGTTCTGACGTTTCTTCACTGCCAACAGGCTCGGTTCGTTCAGCGACTCGAGGCCAATGAACGCCATTCCACAGCGCGCTTCGGCCAGCAACTCGACGAACTCGTCGTCCTTCAAGCAGTTGAAGCTGAACTGCGCGCCCACCGCCCAAAGATCCAGTTTGGCGATCTCGCGCAGCAGCTCCTTCGCGTACCCCATGTCCCCACCCAAGTTGTTGTCATACAACATCGCCATCTTCCGTTTGTGGTACGACAGGTTCGAGGTCGCGGTCAGGTCACGGATGACATCCTCGATCGGACGAGTCCGATACGGTCTCCGCTCGATGTTCAGCTGACAATACGTGCACAAGAACGGGCAGCCACGGGTCGCCTCGGTGACCACGGGCGCGGCGAACACGGGCTCGACCAGGTCGTAGCGGGGCGGTGGGATGTCTTCCAGCGACGGGGCGACGGGAGCCCTGTAAAGCTTCTGCAGCCTACCGCTCACGGCGTCCTCCACCACGCGCGGCCAGATCCGCTCCGCCTCGCCGACGACCACCGCGTCAACGTGCGGCTGGACCTCATGCGGGAAGGTGGTCGCGTACTTGCCGCCGGCCACCACCGTCTTGCCCAGCTTACGGAATCGCGCCGCCACCTCGTACGCGTGCGGCGCGCAGTAGTCCAGGAAGCTCAGCGCGATGATGTCCGCGCCGGTCTCGTAGTCGATCGGACGCACCATTTCGTGGTGCAGTGATACATCTACGATGTCCGGCGTCAGTGCGGCGACCAGAGCGCCCGAGAGCGGCGGCGCCGGGGAGCGCGCGAAGTAAGCCTGCCGGTCACCCAGATTCTGGAAAAGAACGATGATCTTCAGTTTCGGTTTACTCATCGTCAACCTGCCTTCCCGATGAATCCGTCCGTGTCTGCGGGCAATCTGCGCCGAGCCGGATCAAGCGCCCGTCAAGTGGCGTCACCCGACCTCAACCGGCCTGCCTCGGCCGAATCGGCCCCGTTCCTACGTTATTTCGCTTGACCGGCGCTTGACTCCGGCCTCACAACTTGCCGGCGTTGAAGGAGGTGATGGACCGATGTCAAACAGACGGTATCGAGGCGGGCTGCGGATTCTGGGCTGGGTGACCCTGGCGGGCGGTTCTCTCGTGCTGCTCTTCTGGGTCCTCTATTTCAGCCGAGCGATCGACGTCGGCCAGGCCGACCCTCTGGTCCATGCGTTCGAAGCCGCGTTCCCGGTGGCCGATGGCTTGTTCGCGGCCGCGTTGTTCGCCGCCGCCTATCACCTGCTGCGCTGTCGGCGGCCCGGCCCGTTCTTCCTCGTCATCGCGGGATCGATGAGCCTCTACCTCGGGGTCCTCGATACCACGTTCTACATACGGCACGGAGTCCTCTCGCCGCTCGACCTGGACAGCGCCATCGGCCTGACGGTCAATGCGCTTTGCATCGGCGGTGGCATCCTCGCCCTGCGTATCGGTTGGCGCCACTGGAACGCTGCGGCGCGACCGCGCTCGGCGGCAGAAGCCGGCGAGCGCGGCAGCATCGTCGGCACCGACTCCCTCACCGGTCATCCGCAGCACCAAGCGCACGGCAGCCACTCGCACGCCCAGGAGAACCTCGCGGAGGTCGTCGCATGAGCGGCGGGGCTGTTGTGGTCGGGCGAGCGCCGGTAGTGGCGCCTGCCGCTCTGGGTAGCCGGCGCTTCCTGCGCGACTACTTGGTCACGATGCGACCGTACCTGATGTTCGTCTCCGGCATCACCGGACTCGCGGGACTGGCGCTCGCCCCGCCCACCCCTATCGCCAACTGCCTCCTACTGGCTCTGGCCTTCTTCCTCTCGTACGGGTTCGGCCAGGCGTTGACCGATTGCTTTCAGCTGGACACCGACTCCCTATCGGCGCCTTACAGGCCGCTCGTACGACGGGCGATCCGGCGGCGGGACGTTCTGTGGGTGAGCCTCATCGGCCTCCTGGCCGTCGCTGCAGTCTTCGCAGCTCACAACCCGCTGCATGTCCCGCTCGCCATCGTCGCCGTGCTGGGCCTGGCGACCTACACCTTCTTCAAACGTCGCTGGTGGGCCGGTCCTTTCTACAACGCCTGGATCGTCGTCGTGCTGGCGCTTGTTGGATACCACGCCGGCGCCGGTCGAGGGCAAGATCAGGGCGGTCTCTCTACGGTGCTGGCCGCAACGCTGGCTGCCGTGTTCTTCGGCTACGCCAACTTCGTTCTGACCGGATACTACAAGGACATCTCGGCCGATCGCGCCACCGGATACCGTACGCTTCCGGTCCGGTTCGGGCTGAGCATCTCGGCTCGCATCAGCGACGTCCTCGCCTTGTTGACCGTGGCGAGCGCCGCTGGCGCGGTCTGCGCCGGATGGCGGCACGGCGCTGCGACGCTCGAGATCGTGCCGGCGGTGCTCGTGCTCGCCGCAGGCACCGCTGTCGCCTGCATCGCCCAGATACGGCTCCACGCTGTTCGCGACGAGCGGCAGGCCCACCGGGCCATCGCCCCCGTGGTTCACGCGTACATCCTGCTGCTCGCCGCCGTGGCTGCGGCGCAAAGACCTGGATGGATTGTTGGCTTGTTTCTCTTCTACGCCGCGTTCGTGCTCACGATGCGCAGCCGGCCGATGAGAGAGCAGATATGACTCGGGCGGCCGATCGGCCCCCGGATAGATCCTCGGGGAGAGTGGTACCATGATCGTCATACTCAACCCAACGGCGGGCGCCGGCACGGCCGGCGCCAAGTGGCGGAAGATAGAACCGCAGGTTCAAGATATTCTCGGAGCGTTCACGCTGATCGCCGAATCCAACGTCGCCACCGTCGAGGCGAAGATTGCGGCGGCCATCCGGCACGGCGAGCGTGATTTCATCGCGGCGGGCGGCGACGGAACCATCAACCTGGTGATGACCAGCATTCTAAGGTGGGCGCCGCGCCGCGTTCTCGAGAACATCAGGCTCGGCGCCATCGGGCTGGGCTCGAGCAACGATTTTCACAAACCGCTGACTCCCGATCACCGGATCGAGGGCGTGCCTATCAAGCTCGATTTCGACTCCACCATACGGCACGATGTCTGTCTGTTGACCTATCGCGACGCCGACGACTGCGTACGCAGCCGGCCGTGGCTCATCAATGCCAGCGTCGGAACGACCGCCGAGGCCAATCGCTTCTTCAACGACCCCAGTCGCACGCTCCGCCGCCTGAAGCGCATTCCCACTTTGGCGATCGCCTACGCGGCACTGCGCACGATCTTCAGGTTTCGCGGCCACGACATGACCGTCACGCTGGATGAGCAGGAGACCGTCCGCGGTCGCATCAACAACCTCGGGATCGTCAAGAACCCCCATTTCACAGGAGTTCTCGCCTACGATTCGCCGTACGTGCCCGGCGACGGATACGTCCACGTCCACCTGCTCCGCAACCTGGGTGTGGTTCGTCTGTTGGTCGGGCTCGCCCGTCTGGCGCGCGGCAAGTTCGGCGGTCGTCTGAACGCGCGCTCATGGCGCGTGGCCCGCCTGCGTATCGAGTCCGAACGACCCTTCGCCGTCGAGGGCGACGGCGAAGTGATCGTGGCGCGTCGAGCCCATTTCTCGGTGCTGCCCGGCCTGCTTCAGGTCTGCACTTGAGCCATGACCAGCCGCGAGATCGTCCTCATCGAAAGACTGGCCGGGACTCTGCCCCGCTCGCCGCTCTTGCTCAACGGCCTCTGCGAGAGCGATGCCGAACTGATCCGCTTGCCGGGCACCGACATGGCTCTGGCTTTGACCACCGATGCGATCGCCGAGGAGATCGCCGCCGGCCTGTACAACGACCCCTATCTCATTGGCTGGATGGTCGTCATGGTGAACGCCAGCGACCTGGCCGCCGTCGGCGCCGAGCCGCTGGGGATTCTGCTGAACGAGACTCTGCCCGGAGTTGTGGATCCGGCCTACGTCGAACGGCTCCAGTCGGGCATCCGCAATGCGCTCGCGGTC